>JAQVRG010000135.1 GCA_028701165.1 Eubacteriales bacterium
GTTAGGGAGGCGCTTATGACGGATATCAGCATGTTTCTGCAAACGCTGCCCTTGTTTTCGGGCGTGCCCAAGGCGTTGACCGAATCGATCCCCGCGCGCGAGGGATGCAGCGTATGCGTGTACGAAGCGGGCGCTTGCGTGGCGAAAAGCGGCGATACGAACAGGCGGCTGGGGATTCTTTATGCGGGGACGGCGGAAGTAGAGAAGTGTGGAAAAGGCGCGCCCATGCTCATGAGCGTCCTAAAAAAAGGCGATCTCACAGGCGCTTCGATGCTGTTTTTGGAGGGCGCGGCCACCGCGAACACACTGTATACCAAGGAAGGCTGTACGCTTATATATCTGTCAGAGACGCTTCTTTGCGCGCTGATGCGCGAGAGCTTTACGTTAGCGGAAAACTATATGCGTTATCTTACAGGACGCATACACTTTCTCACCAAGCGCATCGAGAGCATAGCTTCGCCTACCGCGGCGGATAAGCTTTACCGGCACGCGAAGCAAAACGCCGTGGAGGGGCTTTTTTGTCCCCCGCGTTCCATGGCGGCGCTGGCTACGACGCTTTCCTTGAGCCGTGCGTCGTTGTATCGCGCGATCGACGAGCTGCAAGCTGCGGGTCTTATTCAATGCGAAAACAAAACCATACGAATTCTATAGGAGGCTTATACCAATGAAAAAAGCGATTGCAATCCTGTTTGCCCTGTTGATGTTTACAAGTACTTTCGCGGGCTGCGTGCAAGCGCCGGAAACGCCGCCGCGCGTCGCTGCGCTGAAAGGTCCTACGGGCATGGGGATGACGCAGATGATGCAGGATGACAAGCGCTATGCGTTTACGCTTTCCTCCGCCCCCGATGAGGTCACCGCCATGGTAATCGCGGGGGAGGCCGATATCGCCGCCGTGCCCGTAAATCTCGCATCCGTTCTTTACAACAAGCTGGAGGGCGACGTGCGCATCATCGCCGCGTCCACGCTTGGCGTGCTGTATGTGCTCCAAAACGGCGACGGCGTGCAAAGCTTTGCCGATCTTGCGGGCAAGACGCTTTACGCCACGGGGCAGGCCTCCACACCCGAATACATACTGCAATACCTTCTGACGCAAAACGGCGTTGCGGACAAGGCGCAGGTCGAGTATAAGGCGGAGCACAGCGAGCTTGCGGCGCTGATGGCGTCGGGCGAAGCAGCGCTTGGCATGCTGCCGGAGCCCAACGTGACGGCCGCCATGGCGAAAAATCCAGAGCTCCGCATCGCGCTTGATCTGACCGAGGAATGGAACAAGGTAACGGATGCGCCCATGGTGCAAAGCGCCATCCTATGCCGCGCTTCTTATTACGAGGCGCATAAGGCGGAGGTGGACGCTTTTTTGAAGGATTACGCGGCTTCCGTGGATTATGTCAACAACAACGCGAAGGAGGCGGCCGCTGCGATGGAGAAGCTTGGCGTCGTGCCCGCGGCGGCGATTGGCGAAAAGGCGATCCCGAACTGCCATATCGTGTGTCTGACGGGAGCGGAGATGAAAACCGCCGTATCCGCCATGCTGGAGGTGCTCTATACCGCGAACCCCAAGAGTGTGGGCGGCGTGCTGCCCGGCGAGGATTTTTATGTGGGCTAGGCGCGGCACATTTCCCAAAACGCTTTTCATAGGGATATTTTGGATCGCCCTTTGGCAGCTTGCGTCGATGCGCGTGCAAAGCGCGCTGCTGCTGCCGGGGCCTTGGGATACGCTTGCTACGTTGCTTGCATTGGCGGGAACCGCCGCGTTTTGGAAAACCGTAGCGATGACGTTTCTTCGCATCAGCGCGGGGTATTTGCTGGGCGCGGCCGCCGGAACCGTATTGGGCGTGCTGACCGCCGCGTCTCCGTTTTTCAACGATCTGCTCTCGCCGCTTCGCACCGTCGCAAAAGCTACGCCCGTGACCTCCTTTATCCTGTTGGTGCTGCTGTGGCTGCGCGCCGCCGTAACGCCGGTGCTGATCGTATTTATTATGGTGACGCCCATGTTCTGGGCGACGGTCTATCAGGGCGTCGTATCCGCGGACGCGCAGCTCTTGGAGATGGCGGCGGTTTTTCATCTGGGGCGGAGAAAGACGCTCCGGCATGTGTATCTGCCGCATGTCCTGCCGCAATATGCGGCGACAAGCTCGACCGCACTCGGCTTTGCGTGGAAATCCGGCGTGGCGGCCGAGGTGATCGCGGCGCCCGCTTTTTCCATTGGGCGCAGCATCTATGAAAGCAAGCTGTATGTGGAAACGCCTGCGCTTTTCGCGTGGACGCTCGCGGTCATCCTGCTGTCCGTGCTGCTCGAAAGGCTGATCGTTACGCTGCTTGGGAGGACAAAGGCATGATAGAGCTGCACGATGTGTGCTTTTCCTATGGCGATAAGCCGGTGCTGCAAAACCTAAGCTTTACCTTTCCGCAGACGGGCTGCGTGGGCGTGATCGGGGCGTCCGGCATAGGAAAAAGCACGCTCTTTAAGCTGCTGCTGGGACGCGCTGTACCCACGCGCGGCACGGTGACCGGGCTTGCGGGCGCGCGCGTTTCCGTTGTGTTTCAAGAGGACAGGCTGCTTGCGCATCTAAGCGCGAGGGAAAACGTGGCGCTTGTCAACGACACGAAAGACGCAATGCCTTTGCTTCGCGCCATGGAATTACAGGATGTTGCGAACGAACCCATAAACGCCCTTTCCGGCGGCATGCGCCGGCGCGTCGCCATCGCCCGCGCACTGCATTACGGGGGCGATGTGCTGCTCTTGGACGAGCCCTTCAAGGGCCTCGACGACGCGCTGCGTATGCGCATCCGGCCGACGGTAAAAAACGCCTTTCCGCTCGTGATCACGGCTCTGCATGAGGGCCACGAAGCCGAGGCGTTCGGGTGTGACGCGGTGTTGGAGCTGAGGTAAGTGGCGGGCGCTTCACGCGCACGCTATGGCGCGGCTTGAGCCCCCTTCCTTTGTAATGCCAAAACAGCATCCAAGCGGATGCTGTTTTCTATTTGTCATTTGGATGCGGCGTGAGATTTAGACTATTGGTTTGTGTCTGAAGCGGTCAACGTAACAGCGGGAGACTCCTTTTTCGCCTTTGCAAGAAGCGGCTTTTTTAGCAGCCCGCAAAGCAAATGGATCAGCCAAGCCGCCAAAATGCTGCACGCAATCACCGCAAGCGTGCAAAGAAACTCATTTCTTATCAGCCTCATATCGTAAAAAAGGGAAATGAAGTGACGCTGAATGAGGTATATTTCAAGGGTTAAGCCGCCAAGGAAGGCAAGCGCCTTGTTGCCGACTTTAAGCTTCATGCCGATAAGCAGGACAGCGATGACAAAGAGCGGGGCCGCAATAGCCTGAATACCCAAGCAGGTGAATTTTTCGACATAGCCGGGATGCCCGGGATATTCCATCCAGTAGGATATGTTGTTAAGCGCGTAGATGTTTACGAACCAGCCGCCGACAGCAAGCACGAGCGAAAGCGGCGTCAGCCACGCGTAGTTCTTTTTTGCAAAGTTCGTTATCGGTTTTTCAAACCTTGCCCAAAGCATGCCGAGCACAAAAGCGGGCGTGGAGTTGCACCACCACTCGCCCTGAAAAAGCCTTGAGCCATCGCCGTGCCTCATTAGGATAACGAACGCGCAGTAGCCTACTACAAAGGCGCTTAGCGCCGCATAGCTTACCCATTCTTTCTTTACGAATCTGAAAAGAAGATAGAACGCGATATAGAGCCCAACAGCGATCATGGGATACCATGTGAAGCCTGTTACAAGGAACACAAGGTAGGAAAACACAAACACGACAAGAGCCGTAAAGCCTATCCATTTCGTCTTTACAGGCTTAAAAAGGAAATAGAACTCGATATAAAGCAGCGTAGCGGTAACGGGATACCATCCGTCGCCGGTCACAAGGGTAACGCCCAAAAGGTCGGAAAGAAAATGCCCAAGCGGATAGGGCTGGTGGCCGATAAGGATATTGGCAAGGATATAGGTCAGGTTAATTAAGTAAAACGGCACGAGCAGCGTAATTAGACGTTTCCATAAAAAGCCGTCCAAGTAATCCTCTTTTTCAAGAAGGCTTTTGATAAGCCCCAACCCTGAAAAGAAGAAAAAGATCGAAACGAGGTAAAACCCCATATCGTTAAAAAAGGTAAGCGGCATTTGAATCGCCGCGAAATTGGAAAACCGCTGCGCCAAATGGTGGATAATAACGCCGACGGCGGCAAAGCCCTGTATATATTTTGCTGTTTTTAACGACGTGTAATCATCAAAGAATTCGCCGCGCTTTGCAAGCTTCGCGCCCCAAAAGAGCAGGATCGCAAGCAGTGGGTAAACAAGAATTGTCAAGTCCATAGTAACCCTCCAAGGCAGATTACAGATAGTATAGCATGCAGGTTTTGGCTTTACAATTACGTTGTATATATGGGCAGTATTGTTTTGAGGTGAGGGGTTCGATTGACGGCAATGGGGCAGTGGTCGCTAGGTTTCGGCATGTGGAAATGGAATGTGGGAGGGGATTCGCCGGCGGCACTGGGGCAGTGCCGCCGCCAGCCCGGGGTGCTGAAAAAACGTCCACAGGACGCTTTTTCACCTCGCGTCGCGCGGCCGCACCCTTCGAACCCCCTCAAAGTCAAAGCAAACAGGGCGCCATGCGGCACCCTGTTTGCTTTGGTGGAGCGGGTGTCATCATAGATGAACACCCCTCCGATTCTCCTTCAAATTTGCTCTCAATATCGTCAAGCGGTATATCCTTTTCACTAAGTGGGTGCCGCGACGCATTGATGATCAGTGTGAAATGGTCATCGTAAAGATATACCGAATGGACAAAGATATTGATGATTGCCCGCCTTTTGCGGATGTCATCCTGCGGGAGCCTGCGAACGTAATCCAGAAAGGCGCGGATTTGCGCTTCGCTTAAACAGATACGCTTATTCTCTTCAAGGGCAAGCTGCTCTTCCAAATCGGCTTTTTCCGCCTGTCGCTGATGAATACGCTCCGTAAGCATATCTACTGCATGGCCAGACTCAATG
>JAQVRG010000136.1 GCA_028701165.1 Eubacteriales bacterium
CTGTGTCCCGCGTGTATGGGAGAAAAGAAAAAAGAGGAAACTTAAACGATGTGACCACGCCGCGCAAGCGGCTGGAGATAATGTAACCGTTACTTACACCATAACAAACAAAAAAGCAGGAGGAATCGATTCATGGAAAAGAAACTTGAAGGCACCAAAACAGCGCAAAACCTCGCGGCGGCGTTCGCGGGCGAATCCCAGGCGAGGAACAAGTACACCTATTTTGCTTCCGTAGCCAAGAAGGAAGGGTATGAACAGATCGCGGCGATTTTCCTTGAGACGGCGGAAAATGAAAAGGAGCACGCCAAGCTTTGGTTCAAGGAATTGAACGGCATCGGCAATACGGCGGAGAACCTTCTGCACGCGGCGGAAGGCGAAAACTACGAGTGGACGGATATGTACGAGGGCTTTGCCAAGGACGCCGAAGCCGAGGGCTTTACGGCGCTCGCCGCGAGATTCCGCGCCGTCGCCAAGATCGAAAAGACGCATGAGGAGCGTTATCGCAAGCTGCTCAATAATGTGGAGGTGCAGGCTGTGTTCGCAAAAGAGGGCGTGACCATTTGGGAGTGCCGTAACTGCGGTCATATCCATATCGGCAAGGAAGCGCCCAAGCTTTGCCCCGTTTGCATGCATCCCCAAAGCTTCTTCGAGGTGCGCAAAGAGAATTATTGATTCGCTTTTGCATATAGAATCCTACGCCCGCCGCGGTATTTGCCGCGGCGGGCTTTTCGTGCATGAATCCGAGAAAAAACTATGTACCGGCGCATGCGATATGATACAATACTCATGTTATTACAAATCGAACGTTTCTTGTCTCATCATTTATGTAAACCAAATCAAGCGGCAGCGGGAGGTAAAACGTGGAAATCATTGTATGCGTCAAACAGGTGCCCGGCACAAGCGAGGTCGAGGTGGATCCCGTGACCGGCGTGCTCAAACGCGACGGCGTAGCGTCCAAAATGAATCCCTATGATCTTTTTGCGTTGGAGGCGGCGTTTGCGCTTACCGAGCAATACGGTGGGACGGTGCAAACGCTCACGATGGGCCCGCCGCAGGCTAAAGACGTGCTGCTGGAAACGCTGTATATGGGCGCGGAGCGGGGAACCGTGCTGAGCGATCGAAAATTCGCGGGTGCGGACGTGGCGGCGACTAGCTATACGATCAAATGCGGCATAGAAAACATAGGCGCTTATGATCTGATCCTGTGCGGAAAGCAAACGACGGACGGCGACACGGCGCAGGTGGGGCCGGAAATGGCCGCACGGCTGGGTTTGGAGCACGCGAGCAACGTACTTTCCATACAAGAGGTGAAGGATGGTTATATTACGGTTATTGTGGATTTGGAGGACAGACGCCAGACGCAGCGCATGGAGCTGCCTTGCCTGCTTTGCATGGAGAAGGACGCGAACACGCCGCGTCTTCCCTCCTATAAGCGCAAATGCAAGGTTCAGCCGGCGCAGCTTCGGACGTGTTCCGCTGCAGACCTTGGGACGCTTGATGAAAACAAATGCGGTTTGAAAGGATCGCCTACACAGGTGGAGCGCATCTTTCCGCCGAAAAAAAACACGGATAAAACGCTGCATACGGGTACGCCGGAGGCACTTTCCAATATTCTCTGCGAAGCGCTTGCCGCGCGAAAGCTGCTGTAAGGGAGGACGGATATGGGTATCATCATCGAACAAAGTCTGGTGAACGAGCAAACGGCAAAAGCGCTGACAGCGCTTTGTCCCTTCGGCGCCCTATCCTACGAAAACGGCGCGCTGCACGTCGGCATGGGCTGTAAGGGCTGTAAGCTGTGCGTCAACAAGGGGCCAAAGGGCGTGATGCGCTATGAAGAAGAAGAAGAGAAAAAGCAGATCGATAAGAGCCTGTGGCGCGGCGTATGCGTATTCGCGGAGCGGCGCGGCGATAAGCCGCATCCTGTGACGATGGAGCTGCTGGGTAAGGCAAGGGAGCTTGCGGCGGTCACGGGGCACCCTGTTTACGCGTTGTGCATAGGCGACAGCGTGTGCCCGATAGCGGAGGAACTGCTGCATTACGGCGCGGATAAGGTGTTCGTTTACGACGATCCCGCCTTTTTGGATTTTTGCGTAGGCCCATACGCGAATGCGTTTTGCGATTTTATTCGGCAGATCAAGCCGTCGTCCATCTTGGTGGGCGCGACCAATTTGGGGCGCAGCTTGGCGCCTCGCGTGGCGGCCTTGTGCGAAACGGGTCTGACGGCGGACTGTACGATGCTGGAAATGAAAGAAAATACCGACCTTGTGCAGATACGCCCGGCCTTTGGCGGAAATATCATGGCGCAGATCGTAACGCCCAATACGCGCCCGCAGTTTTGCACGGCGCGCTATAAGGTGTTCTCCGCGCCGCAGCGAACGGAAGCGGCGGCGGGAGAGATCGTTTCTATGCGCGTAACGGACGCGATGCGCGCGGGGAATACCGAGGTGCTCTCCGTCGATGCGAAGCCCGCGCAGGTGGACATATCCGAGGCGGATGTGATCGTAGCGTGCGGGCGCGGCGTGAAAACGCAGGCGGATCTTGCGATGGCGGAGGAGCTTGCTTCGCTTCTTGGCGCACAGATGGCCTGTACGCGTCCGCTGATAGAGCTTGGCTGGTTCGATCCGCGCAGGCAGATCGGACTTTCGGGAAGAACCGTGAAGCCCAAACTGATCGTCTGCCTTGGCATATCCGGCTCCGTGCAGTTCGCGGCGGGCATGAAGGGCGCAGACTGTATCGTCGCCATCAATAAGGATAAGGAAGCGGCGATCTTCGATATCGCGCACGTCGGGCTCATAGGCGATATTTATGAGATTCTGCCGTTGTTCATGCAGAGTGTGAAGGAGGGGCGGTAATGTATACGAAGCTTACCCAAGAGGATATCGCGTATTTGGCGCGCGTGACGGACGCTTCGCGCGTGCGCGCCGGCTGTGAGATCAGCGAGGACTACAGCCATGATGAGCTGGGCGGCGTTTCGCACATGCCGGATGCGCTCGTGCGCGTTATGTCCACCCAAGAGGTGTCGGACGTTATGCGCTATGCAAACGAGCGCCGTATTCCGGTCGTGGTGCGTGGCAGCGGCACGGGTCTTGTGGGCGCGGGCGTGCCGATCGAGGGCGGCATTATGCTGGAAACCACGGGCATGAACAAGATACTGGAGCTGGATGAAAACAATCTGACCGTTACCGTACAGCCCGGTGTGCTGCTGATGGAGCTTTCCGCGTTCGCGGAGGCGCACGGGCTTCTGTATCCGCCCGATCCGGGTGAAAAAAGCGCCACGATCGGGGGCAATATCAGCACTAACGCAGGCGGTATGCGGGCTGTGAAGTACGGCGTCACGCGCGACTATGTGCGCGCGCTTACGGCGGTGCTCCCTACGGGCGAGGTCATACAATGCGGCGGGAAGGTGGTCAAAAACAGCACGGGCTACAGCGTCAAGGATCTCTTGATCGGCGCGGAGGGGACGCTCGCCGTCATCACAGAGGCCATTTTGAAGCTCGTACCGCTGCCGTCTGTCACCGTATCGCTTCTGCTGCCGTATGACAGCATCCGCGCGGCAATCGAAACGGTGCCCGTATTGGTGCGAAGCAAGGCGTCGCTTACCGCGATAGAGTTTATGGAACGGGATACGATCCTGTTTTCCGAGGAGTATCTGGGCAAACGCTTCCCGCATACGGCCGCGCCGGCGTATCTGCTGCTGACGGTGGACGGAAACGATCAGGCGGTAGTGGAACGCGAGCTTGGCAGTGTGGCGGAGCTTTGCATAAAAAACGGCGCGTGGGACGCTTTTATCGTGGATACGCAGGAGCGTAAGGATTCCGTATGGTCGGCGCGCGGCGCGTTTTTGGAAGCGATCAAAGCGTCCACAACGCAAATGGATGAATGCGACGTAGTCGTGCCGCGCGACCGCGTAGCGGAATTTATTCTCTACACGCATGAAGTAGCTAAAACGCTGCGTGTGCGTATCCCCAGCTTTGGCCATGCGGGGGATGGCAATCTGCATGTGTATATCTGCCGCGACGCGCTAAACGAAGCGGAATGGGAGCAAACGCTTACAAAGGCTTTCGATCTTCTCTACGGCAAGGCGGCGGCGCTTGGCGGGCTTGTGTCCGGCGAGCACGGGATCGGCTATGCAAAGCGCGCGTATCTTTCACGCGCCGTGGGCGAGGAGCAGCTTGCGCTTATGCGCCGTTTAAAGGCGGCCTTTGATCCCAATAACATATTGAATCCCGGAAAGGTCGTGTGATATGCTGCGTCTTCCTTACGGAGATACCTATTTGGAACTGGACGTGCCTGACGCAGTCGTGCTTGCCTCGCGGGTAGGGGATTTGCACAGCGACAGGGAAGGCGCGGCTATCGTGCGCGAGGCGATAGCGCACCCGATCAGCAGTCCGCCGCTTTCGGCGCTTGCCAAGGGAAAACGGCGCTGCACGATCATCGTAAGCGACCACACGCGACCCGTGCCAAGCCGCGATATTCTGCCGCCTATGATCGAGGCGCTAAAGGCCGAAAATCCGGATATCGCCGTCACGCTTTTGGTTGCGACGGGTTTTCACCGCGCGACGCAGCGGGAGGAACTCGTTGCAAAGCTTGGAAGCGAGATCGCCCATGCGTATCCCATCGTGGTGCACGATTGCCGCGATGCAAAAGCCAACGTGGAGATCGGCGTATTACCTTCCGGTGCGCCGCTTGTGATCGACCGCGCGGCTGTGGAATGCGATCTGCTTATCGCGGAAGGCTTCATTGAACCGCATTTCTTTGCGGGCTTTTCGGGCGGACGAAAAAGCGTGCTGCCCGGCATATGCGATCAAGTCACCGTGCTGGGAAACCATTGCAGCCGCTTTATAGACAGCCCCTTTGCGCGAACAGGGCGATTGGAGGGAAACCCGCTGCACGCGGATATGCTCGCGGCCGCTAAGATGGCAAAGCTCGCCTTTATCGTGAATGTGGTGATCGATGAGAACAAGAAAACCGTCGCTGCTTTTTCGGGCGC
>JAQVRG010000137.1 GCA_028701165.1 Eubacteriales bacterium
ATAGTGCTTTTCACACAAAAAAGGATACGCGCTGCGGCGTATCCTTTAAAGGTTCGGTCTATGGCTTTACTGCTCGTTCGATTCCTCAGGCTCCGCGGGCTGCACGGGCGCCTGCGGCACCTCCACACTGCCGGGCAGCACGGGTGCTGGAATCACAGCCGCGGGGGCCGCGGACGATGCGTTGCCGGAGCCCCGCCTGCGGTTGCACATGCGCAGATAGCATACCTGCACAAAGTAGCCAAGCGTATAGATGATCGACGCAAAAGCGATCAAGCCGCCAAGGTAGGGCACAATGCGCGCAGCGCTTAGAATCGCGGCGCCGAGTATGGCGGAAAGCCACACGTTCATCTTGCTAAAGACCAGCCGCCCCGCCGACGCGCCCGCGAAGGGTACGCTAAAGAGCATGGCGATCGCCGCAAGCAATACGATCAGACCCGCCACGGGCAAGCCGATGAAGGTCAAGCAAAGCAGAAGGAGCAGCAGCGGCAGGGCAAGCAGCGTGACAAGACCCGTCAGCAGCATCGCAAGCGTGCGGTTTTTCAGCATGCAAGCCGCGCCGTTAAGCGTGTCGGGGATCAGCAGCATAAAGAGAGCCGCAAGCAGCGCCACCGCGAATACCCAGTAGATACGGCTTGTAGCCTTGTGCAGAAGCTTTGCGCCCGCAGCCGCCTGTGCCGCAGCCTCAACATCCTCTCCGGATACGGCGGGCGCGGTGTATTCCATCTTTGCAATCTGCGCCGTGCCGGGAATGACCGGCTGTTCGCTTGACTGCACGGTAAGCACGCCCTTAACGACAGCGTTCGGGCCGACGAGCACCTTATCGGCGGAAATGAACGCATCGCCGTTGACGACGCCGTTGAGATTGACCGTGCCCGCCATGGCGCCGATCGTATCGCACGCGCCGTTAAAGGTCACGGTGGAGCCGGCCAAATACACGCCGGCCGCGCGGCTTCCAGCATCCACGCTAAGAATATTGCCTATGGCGGTGACGTTGTTTTCCACCGTCATATTTTGGAAGTTGAGCATATTGCCCGCAGCGCGGACGCTGCCGCCGACGTTTGTACCGGAAACAGTCAGATCGTAGCCCGCGCAGATCAAGCTCTGCGCAATCTCGCTGTTGGAAAGGGACATGGACTGCCCCGCCCAATACAGGTCGCGCGCGATCGATTCGCCCGCGATCGTCGCCTCGTCAGACAGGCCGTTACCGGCGCCGTCCTGCTCCAGCGCCTGTGCGCTAACGGCTATGGACAGCACCAGCGCGAGAATCAACACAAACGCAAATATACGTTTTTTCATGTTTTTTACCACCTTTTCTAATCATTTCGTCTAGGATTATAAATAGGCAAAACGCCCATGTCAATTAAAACCGGATTAAAATTGCATTAACGCCGCCTTTTTTCGCGCTTTTTTCCCACCGGGCGCAGGCACGCCCAAAGAATGATAATGATCTGCGCCGGAATGCCCAGTAAAAAGATCGAACGAAGATCCAGCCAAAACATGGAAATATACACAGCAAAAAGTATGCTCCAGATCAGCAAGGAAAGAATCACGAAGTTCAATATTCTTTTGCCCCAAAGCATATTGAACACCAGCAGCACAAGGCAGGAGGCCGGAAAAGCGTAAACGTACACCACCCAAATCCAGTCAAAATCCTTGGGGAACAGCTTCATCACAACAAACACGACCGTCGCCACAAGCCAAACCACCGATACGGCGATCAACGCAACGACGATCCGGTTTGCTCGCTTATCCGGCGAATCCGCATCGACCGTCTCCGGCGCGTCCGCGTGCATCGCGGCGTCAGCGCCGTCATGAACGTCCTGCAGCAGATAATCCACCGTAACGCCAAACGTATCCGCTACGGATTTCAGCGTAGCCACATCCGGTATGGATTCAGCCCGTTCCCATTTTGATACCGCTTTATCCGTATAGTTAAGCCGTTGCGCAAGCTCGGCTTGGGTCATGCCCATGCCCTTACGCAACGCGATGATATGTTTTGCAATGTTGGCCTTCAGTTCTTCCACAGACCGCCCTCCGAATCGATTATGCTTGATTTTACCATACTTTTCGCGGGCTTGCAAACAAACTCTACTCACCGTAGAATCGCTCTACCGCATCCGATTTCGCGGTTTACCGCCGGTAGAGCGCGCTTTATTCCGCAGTAGGGTGACGATCGAACCGGTATAGCCTACAATAGGGTTGTGTATTATGGCGTGTATGCGACACGGAAAACCGCATCGCCACAAAAGGAGTAAACGACATGCAAAACTACATTCTTTCCTGCTGCTCCACGGCGGATCTGACCGCCGAGCATTTTGAAGCCCGTGATATCCACTATGTTTGTTTTCATTTTATCATCGACGGCATATCCTATCCTGACGATCTTGGCAAAACCATGTCCAGCGCGGATTTTTACGCAAAAATCAAAACGGGCGCACAGCCCACTACGGCGCAGGTCAACGTAGGACAGTATATCGAGTTTTTTAAGCCCTTTCTGGAAGCCGGACAGGACATCCTGCACGTAAGCCTTTCCACCGGCCTTTCCGGCTCCTACAACGCGGCGACCACCGCGCGCGCGCAATTGCTGGAACAATATCCGGATCGCCGCATCGAATTGGTGGATTCCTTAGGCGCATCCTCCGGCTACGGCTTGCTCATGGATATGCTGGCGGATCGCCGCGACGCGGGCGCGTCGCTGGACGAGCTTCGTGACTGGGCGGAAGCCAACAAGCTCACCATCCACCATTGGTTCTTTTCTTCGGATCTTACCTCCTATATCCGAGGCGGCCGCATTTCCAAAACAGCGGGCTTTTTCGGCTCGCTCTTGGGGGTATGCCCCCTTCTCAATATGGACGTGGCAGGACATTTAACGCCGCGCGAAAAGATTCGCACCAAAAAGAAGGTCATCCAGCGTATCGTGGATATGATGAAGGCACACGCCGCAAACGGCGACGCCTACGATGGCAAATGCTATATCTCCCAGTCCGCGTGCTTAGAGGACGCGCAAGCCGTTGCCGCGATGGTTGAGGCCGCTTTCCCCAAACTCAACGGCCCTGTAGAGATCAACAATGTCGGCACCGTGATCGGCTCGCATACCGGCTGCGGCACCGTGGCGCTGTTCTTTGTCGGCGATAAGCGAGAGGACTAGCTATCCGTCATCGGGTAGAAGTATAGCCGTCGCGCAGGCGATGAACCGCCGCATAGCGGGGGATGTGTCGCTGCGCGAGCGTACGGCGATCCCAAGCTTTCGGCTGACCGCCGGCAAAAGCGGCCTTGTTTCCACGTTTTGGTCGTGGTCGCGCAGCACCAGCGCCGGCATGATGGATACGCCCAGATTGTTCTCCACCATACTGATAACCGCATAATCGTAATTCGAGGAAAAACGGACGTTCCACGCCGTTTTTCCTATTTTCATAATTTCGCCCAAATCCTCGTTGCCCCCTTCGGGCGTCCGGTAAAGAATAAAGGGCTCCCGCCGAAGCATGTCGAGCGTTACAGCCTTATGCCCGCCCAACGGATGTCCTTTGGGGAGCACGGCAAAATACGGGTCCTCCATGATCTCGATCTCATCAAACAGTTGCCCCTCTTTGAGCATGAAGAAGCAGATATCCACCAAGCCCTCTTGCAGCCAACGGACAAGCTGCGCCGTGCTGCCCTCCAAAATCTCCACCTTGATGTTAGGGTAACGGCGCTGAAAGTCGGAGAGCACCTTGGGCAGCCAATGCGTAGATATGCTCGAAAAGCTGCCGATACAGATGCTGCCGCTGGCAATGCCTTGAATCAGATCCTTCTCCTGCTGCAAGCGCGCATCCAGCCTTTGCATTTCACGGATGATGGGAAGCACGCGCCTGCCCTCCTCCGTCAGCCTCACCCCGCGATTGGTGCGATGCAGCAGCGGAAAACCAAAGTCGTCCTCCAAATTGTTGATGATATGCGTCACGCCGGACTGCGTGTACCCAAGCAGCGCCGCCGCTCTTGTGAGATTGCCGCAGTCCGCCACCTTTAAGAGCACATCGAATTTTCTGTTGTCCATCGCGGCCTCCGTCATTCAAAACTTTCATGGCATGTATTACAAAGTGGCGTTTTACTAATAACTAAGTTTACCATATAATACCGTTATACGAAAGTTTTCTTTCAGTTTTTCCTTTTGCACATACCATCCTTAAACGTAAACAGCCCGCAAGCGAGTGCCGATCGCCGCGGGCTGTTTTCGTTCGGATTGTGACAGTGTTGTAGACAAACGATGAAGCGTATTGCTTTTTCAAGCGGAATGGTCTATATTTCTATTAGCACTCATCTTAAAAGAGTGCTAATATCTTATTTTATTGCGCGGAGGCATTGTTATATGGCAAAGAAGCAATTTAAAGCGGAATCCAAACGCCTGTTGGATCTGATGATCAACTCCATCTACACACACAAGGAGATCTTTTTAAGGGAGCTGATCTCCAACGCAAGCGACGCGCTGGACAAGCTCTATTTCCAATCCCTTACCGACAGCGGCGTGGGGCTTTCCAAGGAGGATTTCTGTATTCGCATCACGCCCAACGAGGAGGCTAGAACGCTGACCATCAGCGATAACGGCTGCGGCATGAGCCGGGAGGAGCTGGAAAACAACCTTGGTACCATCGCCAAAAGCGGCACGCTCTCCTTCAAGCAGGAACACGCGAACAGCGAAGAAATGGACGTGATCGGCCAATTCGGCGTGGGCTTCTACTCCGCCTTTATGGTTAGCTCCCATGTGCGCGTGATCTCCAAGGCCTACGGCAGCGACGAGGCGTTCATGTGGGAATCCGAAGGCGCGGACGGCTACACCGTAAGCCCCTGTGAAAAGGATACCGCCGGCACCGACGTTATTCTTACGCTCAAGGAGAACACCGAGGACGAGAATTACGACCGGTTCCTCAAAAGCTACACCATCACAGCGCTCGTCAAGAAGTATTCCGACTATATCCGCTTCCCCGTCCGCATGATGGTGGAGAAGTC
>JAQVRG010000006.1 GCA_028701165.1 Eubacteriales bacterium
CCAAACAAAACAGACCCGCAAGGGTCTGTTTTATTTGGTGCGTTTGCCCCGCCCGCAAAAGCCGCGTTGACTTTATGCCCGGTATACTTTATACTATTTATTACTTCTACATCTTTTGACCGCGCGGTTCTTTTGAAGCGGTCTTTCTTGCGTATGTCACGAATCGGAACGGGAGGAACAGAATATGTTGAGGAAGCTTCTGTCGGCGGCGTTGTGCCTCGGACTTTTGTTGGTCATACTACCCGCCACGGCAAATGCGGCGGCGGCAAGCAGCGTACTTATCGGGCAGAATATAACGCTTGCCAAAGGCGATCCTGCCGCGTCCGTCGGCGACGGCACGGCACGCTACGATGCGGACGGGGTGCTGCACTTGGATAACGTTACCATAGTGCCCAGCGACGGGCATTGTTCCGGCACAGGTACTTTTAGCTGCTCTCTCTACGCGAACGGTTCGCTGACGATCGACTTAACCGGCACGAACACCATCACCGCCCCGGACGTGACCGCCAACAGGAGCGCCGCTATCTACGTTGCTAACGGTTCTCTGACGGTACAGGGCAATGGCACGCTTACCGCCAACGGCGGCGCGGCGTCAACTACCACCCCAAATGCAAGCGCCTACAGCTATGGTGTCAATTGCGACGGAGCATTTACGCTCAACGGCGGCACGGTGACCGCCGTGGGCGGCAACGCAGAAGCGCCGCGAACCACCTATACCTACGGCATGAGTTGCGACGGTCTCACCGTAAACGGCGGCGCGCTGACCGTCAGGGGCGGCGAAGCGATAACCACCGACATCTCCGCCAACAGTTACGGCCTGTCCAGCACAGGTGCAGTTACGCTAAGCGGCGGCACGCTGCTCGCCATCGGCGGCAGGGCAGAATCGCAGTGGGCAGCCGGCAGCTACGGTGCAAAGGGCGGCAGTACTTTTACCATCCGCGCCAACAGCGCCTGCACGGCCACCGCCGGCGCGGCAATCGGCAGCACGGGATCGGCAAACAGCTACGGCATGTCCTTTAACGGAAACTATACCATTGCGGGCGGGATCTATACAGCCACCGCCGGTACGGCAAGCGGCGCGATCGCAAATAGCTATGGGGTAGGGTGTGACTATAATAAAGTCGATCCCGAAATCACCATCAGCGGCGGTATATTCACGGCAAGGCTTGCCAACAGCACCACTGTCAACGCCACCAACTACGCATTGTGGAAGAATCCGATCCTGACCGGCGTTACGTTGCAGGCAAGCGTCAACGCGAACGGCAGCCCGCTTGTCGATTATGCTGCGGGCAATAACGCGGACTACGCTTATGTAACGACCACCGACGCGGCGCCCGGCCCCGGCCCCGGCCCCGCCCCCGGCCCCGGCGGCGGCGGTTCCTCCGGCGGCGGCGGCTCCTCCGGCGGCAGCGGCGGCAATGACTACACCCCGCCCCCAACCGTGACCATATACAACGACCCGAGCATCTCCAACGCCACCGTCTATCTCACGGGCAGCGGTCTTTCCGCAGACGACCTGCTTATTACCGAGAGGCTTTCCTCGGGCAGCGATTACAACGCCATGCTGCGCTTGGCGGATCAGGACGATGTGTTCCGAGTGTACAACATTTCCCTGCAAAGCGGAGCAAGCTCCACGGGCAGCCCTATGTATCTGCATTTTGGCCTTGACGCGCGCTACGCCAACCAAGCCTTCACGCTGGTGCATAAGAAAGCGGATGGCACATACGAAACCTTCTACGCACGGCGGACGCCAACGGCGACCTGACCTTCGGCCCGCTGTCTTCGCTTTCGCCCTTCATGCTGGTGCGGGGGACGCTGGCGCAAACGTCCGTGTATGCGCTCGCGGATATTCCCGCAACCGGCGACAATGCCGCGCCGGGGCTGTGGATAGGCATTCTCATGCTTTCGGGCGCGGAGCTTGCAAGCAGCGTGCTATTGGCAAGGAGAAAGCGTAAGGCGTAACCGAACGGAACGCCCGCCGTGCGGGATGCAGGGAGGGCAAGCGCAATGAGCAAGGGAGCTTGAGGACGGCGCTGCCGCGCCGACGATAAGCGACCCTTGCGGAATTGAGAGCAACCTCCGGCCCGAATCCGGGTATCAGCTCCAAATAAAAACAGGCTCCGCAAGGTGCCTGTTTTTATTTGGAGCTGACATGGTTATGAGCCGAGGCCTTTTTTACACTGTGACGCGCCGCGCGTCATTGGGACGGTTAAAGCTTTTTGATAACATCCATCTTGGCGTATAGCGCGCGATGGATTTCCACGATCTTGCAATCCTCCGATACGGTGTAAAACACGTTATAGTTTTCAACCGGCAGCAAACGGTATTCTGTTGCCAATGGCCGAATCAACCTGTAGACGGGGTATGAATAGGGAAATGTCGCCAATTGTTTCACGGCGTTGTCTACGGCATCCACGATCCGCAATGCCGAGTCCGGGGCATGAAGCTGATCGGCAATATAGAGCATGAGGTCGAATATATCCTTACGAGCTATGGGCAAATAGGAAATCTCATAAGACTTTTTCATCTGCGCCTCTTGCTGCAAGCTGCTTTCTCAACTCCGACATGACCTCTTTGTGGGAATACCGCTGATTCGTGATACGAGCTTCAATCTCAGCTTCACGGAGTTTGAAATAGACTTCGCTTTCAAATTGCATTTTCTCATAAGCGTCGCTGCTCATTACCACCATATTCGCATAACCGTTTTTCGTAAGAAAAATAGGTTGCTGCGTTTCATGTACCGTCTCGGAAATCTCCGCGAACTTGTTTCTAAGATCAGACACGGGGCGAATATTTGGCATATGTTTCACCTCCATCATTAGGATAAGCAAATCATATCATAATTATGATAAGTTTTCAACAGGTGTGCCGGCGTTTTGTTTAGTGCGCGTTAAACACGGACTTTGCCAAGCTGTATGTTATCGCGTCGCTTCTTCCTACGGATTACTGGACGCATAAATAATTGTACGCTATACTGTGAATGTATATTAACAAATCGGCATTTGCAATATGGAGGCTATCTGCGCAGAAAATCAGCATTTCTATGTTCGCATGAATACTGCTGCGCGTATTGTGTTTAGGATATTGGAAAGCGCTGGGGGAGGCACAGTCTATGAATAACCGGAAAGAAATCTCTATTTTGGACTTTGATGAGGTTCAGATAGGACAAGCGGAGGATCGCCTTGGCGGAACCGGCTGTACCGTGATCATCTGCCCATCGGGTGCGCCGGCGGGTTTGGATGTCCGCGGCGGCGGCCCCGCTTCCAGAGAATCCGCGCTGCTTAACCCGCTATCCAACGCCGGTTCGATCCACGCGATCGTATTGGCGGGCGGAAGCGCGTTCGGCCTTGACGCCGCCGGCGGGGTCATGCAGTATTTAGAGGAACACGGCATAGGCTACGACGTTGGCGTGACCAAGGTTCCATTGGTATGCCAGTCCGATTTGTTTGATCTGACGGTCGGTGACGTCAACGCCCGCCCCGATAAAGCAATGGGCTATGAAGCCTGCGTCAACGCGCAGCGGGGCAATTATCGGGACGGTTGTCATGGCGCGGGCACAGGCGCAACCGTCGGTAAGCTTTACGGAATGGAATATTGCATGAAATCCGGCGTCGGGAGCTATGCGGTGCAGCTCGGCGAATTGAAGATCGGCGCGATCGTAGCCGTAAATGCGCTGGGAGATGTTTTCGACCATAAAACCGGGCGGCAAGCGGCCGGTCTGCTAAACGAAGATAAGACCGGTCTGCGTTCTACCATGGAGGCAATGTGCGAGGATTACGCTGTCGTAAGCAACAAGTTTACCGGAAATACGACGATAGGCGTCATCCTTACAAACGCGCGGTTCAACAAAACACAGCTAACCAAGCTTGCAGGCATGACGCACAACGGTTACGCCCGGGCAATCAATCCGGTGCATACAAGCGCGGATGGCGATAGTATCTACGCTATGTCTGTTGGTCATGTGGAAGCCGATATGGACGTAGTGGGCACGCTGGCGGCAGATGTGATGGCGGAGGCGATATTGCGCGCCGTTATGCACGCTACGCCCGCTTACGGTCTGCCCGATTATTCGACCTTAAGCGAAATCACGGGCGATACAAGCCCGCTGCGCAAGTAAGATTATCAGAAGTTCCGGTTTGTTCATCTTCATTCGCCATACCCATACAGACAACTCGACTTTCTTTTTAGCCAATGTTATAATACAGGAAGAATCCATGCGGCGCATAAACAGATTGTGAGAAGGAAGTCATGCAGAAAAAAGCTTTGGTAATCATCGACATACAAAACGACATCACAAAAAATTACAAGGAGATCATCGACGCCATCAACAGCGCCATCGATTGGGCTGCTGCGCATGAAATCCATGTGGTTTATATCAAACACAACAATCTCTCGGCCGGGACGAGAACCTTTAAGCCGGATACGCCCGGCGAGGAGCTTGTGCCGGAGATGAAGATCGTATCCGAAAACATCTTTACAAAATCCAAGGGGAACGCGCTGACCTGCGAAGCCTTCGCGGACTTTATCGCTAAAAACGGGATCACGGATTTTTATATTGCCGGGGCGGACGCGATCGCCTGTGTGAAATCCACCTGCTTCAATATGTGCAAAGCCGGCTATGGCGTTACCGTTCTCTCGGATTGCGTCACCAGCTATGATAAGAGAAAAATCGCGGAGATGCTTCAGTATTACCAAAGCAAGGGCTGCGATCTCATCACCCTCGACGCGCTCCTTACCGCGTAATAAGCAGGCAACTGTCTCGGGGCTATGCGACGATATAAGTAATCAATAAGGAGAAAAACACGATGAAGAAAATGATCGGATGCTGCGGTTTGGATTGTGAAAAGTGCGACGCATACCTTGCGACCGTACAGAACGACAACGCGCGCAGAGAAAAGACGGCGAAGCTGTGGAGCGAATTAAACGGCGTTCCGATCACGCCGGAAATGATCAACTGTACAGGCTGCCGCGTGGATGGGGTCAAGACCTATTTTTGCAGCGACCTTTGTGAAATCCGCAAATGTTCGCAAGGCAAGGGATTGGAGACCTGCGGTGCTTGCGCCGAGCTCAAACGCTGCAAAACGGTAGAAGAAATACACAAAAACAGCGAGGAAGCCTTGGCAAATCTGCAATAGTCTCCGCTTTTTCGAAGAAATCCATCGAAAGCAGCCTATGCACATTTTTGAAACGGCTTCCACGCCCTCGGGACAGCGGAAAGCGTCCGCTGACGCGTCTTTGTAAAACCCTATATGCCTATGGCGCGCGTCGCTCGGTCGACGCGCGCCGTCCTTTCTTCAAGCGCCCCGCCTTGGTATCTGCCAAGGCTTATGTCGTCCGCGATGCCGCCGTCCCGCATGAGGATGACCCTTTCGCTTTGCGCGGCGATCTTCGCGTCGTGCGTAACGAGCAATATGGCCGTCCCCGCCGCGTTGACGCGGCGGAACATCTCCATGACCTCCTGGGCGGCGCTTGAATTGAGCGCCCCTGTCGGCTCGTCGCCAAAGAGGATTTCCGGCGCGCACATCAACGCCCGGCAAACGCCCGCCCTTTGAAGCTGCCCGCCCGAAAGGCTGTCGATCCCTCTATCGGCAAGCGCGGCGATACCCGCCTTTTCCATCAGCGCCATGGCGCGGCTTTGGATCGCGGCGGCGTCCTTTTTGTTTTCCCGCAGGGCAATCAGCATGATATTGTCCAGCACGTTCAGGTTTTTAAGCAGGCTTGGCTGCTGAAATACAAAGCCCATGCGCGTTCTGCGAAGATCGCTGCGGATCTCGTCGCCGCAGCGGGACAGATCCTGCCCGCAAAATTCCACCCTGCCCTCGCTCACAGTATCCATGCCGCTTACGCAGTAAAGCAGCGTCGATTTGCCCGAACCGGACGGCCCCATGATAGAAACGAATTCGCCCTTCTCCACCGTGAAGCTGATATTTTGAAGAACCCGGCTTTCGCCGTTCTCTCCCGCAAAAGACTTGCCGACGTTTTCGGCCTTGAGTATCGTATTCATATTATGCGTCCCCCAATGCAGCGTGTATGTCCGTTTTTGTGACGGACTTAAGATTCATTCGCGCCGGCAGCAGCACCGACAGGATAAGCAGCGCCGGGCAAAGCAGATAGGCGCGCAGCGGCTCCGCGTCAAAGCGAAGCCCCGAGGCCCCCAAGGACGCGATCAGCGCGCCCGCGAGCCTTTCGCCCAAGGTGTTTGCAAGCAGCGCGCCCAGCACGAAGCCCAAAAGCGCCACAGCACAAACGCGCGTCATATATTGCGCGCGAAGATCGCTTGCGGTAAAGCCGATGGCGCGAAGCACCGCCCGCGTATCCGCGTCGCGCAGAACGAGCATTTTTACAAACAGCGCCGTGATCAGCATGCAAACGGCGAGTGATGCAAGCAGCGAAGCAAGCGCGGCCGTTCGCATGGCGCTGATGCTGCCGCCCAGCGTTTGACCCACATACTTTTCAACGTCCGACACCTTGGCAAACGCAAAAGCACGCCGGTAGGCTTCGATGCGCGCGTCCGCCTTGGCGGGCGCAAAATCCGCCGCGAACATATACCGCATCGCGCGCGCCGCGTCGGCGGGAAAAAGCGCCTTCGCCGTCTTTCCGCCGTTTGTGATATCCGCATACACGCCGCAAACGCGAAGCGTACGCGATACGCCAAGCGTTTCCAAGGTAAGCGTATCCCCTGTCTTTTTATCAAGCGCCTTAGCTTCCAGCGCGGACAGCGCGATTTCCTCCTCGTTCGCGGGCGCGCCGCCCTCCGCGTACTGCGCGGGGAACAGCTCGTGCCGCCCAAGGTCGATATGGATGCTCTCCACGCTGCCGTCCGGCATGCGAAGCATATGGTTCTCCGTCGTAAAAACGGCATACTTCACCACGTCTGGATCGGACGCGAGCGCGGTCTCGATTTGCGTAGCCTTCCCGGCGATATCCTCCGCCTGCTGCAGATCGATCCGCATATCGCATACGCCGCTGCCCATATAGCCGATAAAGCTGTCCGACTTGACGGTCGTATACAGATTCTGCGGTACGATGACGATAAAGGACGCAAGCAGCAGCACCAACAGAAACGTCCCGTAGAGCTTCCTTCTTGCGAATAGATCACCAAGCCCCAGATACGCGTTCACGCCCAAGGCCGAGAGCTTTCTATAGGCGATCCCCTTCGCGGCTTTTGCCGCGCCGCAAGCGCGAAGCGCCAAGGGTATAGGCAGGCGGAACGCGTGGCGCAAAACGCCGCGCACATACGCCGTTATCGCAACAAACAACAGCGCCGCGCCCAAAGCCCCGCACGCGCTCGAAAGAAAACCCGCCCCCGCCTTGTCCATATACAGGCGCATGTTATGAAGCAGCAGCCCGCGCGCTGGAACGGAAAACGCAAGCCCCAACAGGCAGCCCAACGCCGCGATCAGCGCGTATTTGCCAAGATAGATGCGCACGATGTCCCCGCGCGCTAAGCCAATGGCGCGCATGACGCCTATCTCGCGCCTATCCTCCTCCAGCTTTGCAAGCAGCGTAAAGCGTATGCACAAAAACGCGACCCATACAAGGATAACGCCAAGCAGTATCACAGCGCCTGCAAGAATACCGCCGGAAAGCGCGTTCATCAGCCGAAACAGCGCGTAGGTCACGGCGGGGCCGTTCGCCTCCAAGCCCGCGGCGGCATAAGCTGTTTCGAGCCTGCCCGCCGCCGCACGGTCGGTAAGCAAAAACTCGATCAGATATTCCTCCGTGCCCTGCGCCCGCAGCGCCGCGTAATCGGCGGGATTGACCAGAAACCGTTTGGAGGACGCAAAGGAGGATTCCATCTGCGCGTCCCGCAAAAAGCCCGCGAGCGTGAAGCGCCTTCCGCAAATGTACACATCGCCGCCGACGGGCGCGTTTTCCGCGTAACACAGCGGCAGATAGATTTCCCCCGCCGCCGGATAGAGCGCTTTGCCGTCGTTCCCCACCAAAAAATCGAACGTTTCGCTCTGCACGCAAAGCCCGTTATCCTGTACACTGTCCGAAAGCGCGGTATCGCCGATGCGGATGGCCGCGCCGTCGATATTGAGGAAGGTAAGCGTCTGATAGGATCGCACGAGCGGGTTTTCTTTGGCGAAACGCGCCATGCGCGCAGCGTCGAACTCGCCCGCGTGCATCTGCATATAGTCCGGCGCTGCGGCCGCCGTCATCAGCGCGTCCACGGAGCCGGAAAGCTTGACGATGATCGCCGCGGCGGCTGCAAACAGCATGGCCGCCGCGCACACGAAGGCCGTCAGCGTAACGTTGATCAGCTTGCTGCGCGCAAGGTCGGCTTTAACGATCTTCCAAAGCATCGCCAGCCTCCAATCCCCTTACGGCCTTGGACGCGTATACGAGCGTCGAAAACGCCGAAAGCATAAGCCCCGCGAGCACGATGAGCAGCGCACAGCCCCTGCCTGCGCCCACGCCCACGAGCTTGCCCATGCTTTGGCTCAGCGCGCCGCCCGGCAGCAGCAGCGGCGTAAACACCCTATCCGAAAGGGGGCCCGCCAGCGCGTAGGAAAACACATAGCCCAGCTGGGAAATCACGCCGATCAAGCCCCATGCGCGCCCTTGCAGCTCGTTTTCGATGTTCTTTCGCACCAACACCTCAAGGCAGGTGTTGGCAAACGGCAGCGTCGCAAAAAACAGGAAGCCGAAGAGTATGATCGTCACCATGTTCTCCCGCAGCGCGAACAGCGCCATGAAAATACCGCTGAAAAACAGGGATACGGACAGGATGCCAACAAAGTTCTTTTTAAGCGATAAAACGCCTATAAGGATACTGGAAACAAGCATACCGCAGGCGATCACGCTCTCGACTGCGCCCAGCGTCCCCGTATCGGTAAAGGCCAGCATCATGGGCGTCGCAAGCGTCTGGATAAAGCCCATGCAGAAGCAGATCAGCGAGCTTAACAGCACCAGCGCCATCACGCCGCGTTTTTTTGCGACGCCTTGCCACCCCGCCCGAAAGGAGGCCAGCATCCCCTCGCCGCTTTCGGCGCGTTTGGATACGAGTCCCCGCCGCACGATCAGCGTAGCCGTGACGGTGATAAAAAACGTGCCGATGTCAAGAAGCAGCAGCGTTGCAACGCCCGTATACTTCATGAGCAGGCCGGCAAGGACGGGCGAAATTAGGAATTTCGATGCCCCCGCGATCTGCACAAGACCGCTCGCCTTCGCGTATTCGTCCTCGGCAAGAAGATCCGTCACCGTCGCTTTGTACGCGGGCTCCAAAAGCGAGGAAAACGCCGAGCTGATCGTTACGCCCACACAGATCTGCCAAAGCTTCGCCTCGCCCGCAAGCATGCACAAAAGGATAAACACAAGACCGCAGGCGGACAGGCTGTCCCCCAGTATCATCATAAGGCGCCTGTCATAACGATCCGCCAGCACGCCCGAAAGCGGCGAGAGCAGCAGCGACGGAAAAAACCCCAGAAGCATCACGAGCGTCATCGCCGACGCGCTGCCCGTAAGCTGGAACACATACACCCCTAAGCCGAAGGAGCTCAGTCCGCTCCCTATCGCGGAAAGAAGCTCACCCGACCAAAGCAGCAGGAATTTGCCAAACAGTTTATTTTTCATAGTCTTCTCCGGTAAACAGATTTTTCACATAAGCAAAGCTGCCCTGCTTTGCACCCAGCAGCCTTTCAATGTTGGCGATAAACGCGGCGATACGCTCTTCCCACGCCGATTGCGCCGGCAGCATCGCCTCGTCAAAGGCGATCTGCGCGTAGATGATGATCATTTCCGCGCAAGCCTCCGGGTAACGGGTGTCGAACAGCCCCTGCGCAACGCCCTCCTCGACGATCCCGGCAAGTATGGGCACGGCGCCCGTAAAGAGTAGGCGCATCGATTTTTCGTGCATGAGCGCGTTCTGCGGGCGGTGGATCGTCTCCAACAGCGCTTCGCCCTCCGTTTCGCGCATGTTGAGCGACGCCATGGTGTAAAATATCCTTTCGTGCACGCCAAGCGACGCGTCCGCGGCAACCGCCGCCGCCCGCGCGAACATGCGCGCGCCGCAGCGCTCCACCAGCGCGTCCATGACCTCCTCCTTGGATTTGAAATAGTAATAGAACGTCCCCTTTGCAATGCCGATCGCGCCGAGTATGTCGTTCACGCTCGTATCGTCAAAGCCTTTTTGGGAAAACAGCGCGTTCGCTGCGTCCAGTATCTCGTTTCTGCGCGCCTCCGGCGCCTTTATCGTGCGCATAACCTTCCTCCTCATATATAGACCGACCGTCGGTCTATATACTTATAACACCCCTTATGCCGCCTGTCAACAAAAATTTGTAATCTCGCGGCGGAGGCGTGCAGAAAAAGGGTGGCGAAAGTTGTTATTTTCGGTATATCGTGGTAAACTGTATTTAGTATATTAGGTCGTATCGTCATGACGCGACGCAGGTTCCATTCATCTATTTCACCGCATACTTGGCATTTCGTCTTTGCAAAACACCGCCGCTTGCCTTGCGGCGCAGGCTTTAACCCGTGATGGACGCCCCTTTTTTCGACGGGATACGGAGGACAAATCAGTGGAAACGCAAGCTTTGGAAGACGGCGGGTATCCCAAAAATCAGGCGCGCGTAAAGCCGCTTACCATACTGCTTCCCATTGTCTTGCTTCTGGTGATCATACTCGTGCTGATCATCGGAAGCCTGTTTGCGCGCTCCTATGTATTCAAGCAGGCGCAGGATTTTCTTGACGCATCCGCACAGGAGCAGGCCACCACGCTGCGGGCGCTTTTGGGCAGCCAAGCCGAAACGCTCTCTACGGCCGCATATGATTTTGCGGAACACTGTACCTTTACCGACGCTTCTATCTTCGAGCATTTGGATTCCTATGTAAAGAATTCCCTGTTTCTCCACGTCTGCTTTGCCATGCCCGACGGCGTATGCTATGTGGACGACGGCGCCATGGCGGACGTATCCTCTCGCGCCTACTTCAAGGAAGCCATGGCAGGCCGGTGGAGCGTTCAGCGCATCGACGATCCCATAAGCCATGACGGATCGCTGATCATATTGGGCGTGCCCGTCTATCGGGACGGCGACGTTATCGGCGTTTTGCACGGCGGCTACAGAAGCGATATGCTGGAGGAAATGATCTCGCCCGATGTGTTTGGCGGCGCCGCCTATTCCGTCATCTGCGCGCCCGACGGCGACGTGGTGATCGGCGCGCGCGCAGACGCGGCTGTGCTGGCCGGCGAAAACGTATTTTCCGCGCTGGAAACGGTCGAGCTGCAAAAGGACTTCACCGTCGAGCGTCTCAAGGAGGATGTGCATAGCGGCAAAAGCGGCGCGTTTTTCTACGCCGCGCCCGGCGGCGAGCGATATGTCGTTTACATCCCCCTGCAGATCGGCGGCGCGGAGGAGCAGTGGGCGCTTTTTAACGCAGTGCCGGCAAGCGTCGTCTATACCGAGGTAAACCGCATCACAAAGAATTACGTCCTTCTCGCCGTGTGCATCATCCTCGCCTTTTCGGCTGTGTTCTTCTACTTCATCCTGCGGGAAAACCGCGCGTTGCGCCTGCTAAAGCACGAACGCGATCAGCTTTTGGCAAGCGAGGAGCAAAACCGCATCGGTATGCGGGAAAGCGGGCTAAACCTCGCGCGCTACGATCTTAACACGAAGGAATTTTACACAAACAGCGAATACGCCGTACAGCAGGGCTACAGCACCACCATCCAAAACGTGCCGGACGAGTTTATTCAAGCGGGACTTGTTGCGCCCGAGTGCGTTGATGAATACAGGGCTTTCTATGATAAGCTCCGCGCGGGTGAAAGCGCCTCGGTCATGTCGGCGCTCAAGGTAGCCGACGGCAGCTTCCGCTGGTTCCAAATGAAGGCCGATTTCCTTTACGACGCGGACAATAAGCCCTATATGGCGATCATATTGTTCCAAGACGCCAATGAACAGCGCGAAAAGAACGCGTTTTACGCAAAATGGCAGCAATCCTTGGAACGGCGGGACCCCAAATCCTTTACGCTGTTTCGCTGCAACCTCAGCAAATGCTCCTCCTTCGACAGGCGGGACGGCGCGCTGATCTCCCTAAATTTCAGTCAGGCGAACAAGCCCTTTAACGAGCGCACGCGGGAATATGCCGGACGGTATGTGCATTTGGACGATTTCGACGTTTATGTGGAGATCGTCAATTCCGAATACCTGCTGGCAAGCTATTACCGCGGGAAGACCACGGTTTCCCTCGATTACCGCGAACGCCTCGCCGAGGATACGTTCCGGTATCTGCGCCTCACGATCGAAATGGTGCAGTATCCCGATTCCGAGGATATCGAAGCGTTCCTCATGTATGAGGACATCAACAAGCTTAAAGAACAGGAGCTTGCGGCAAAGTCGCGCGCGGCGTTCGATCCGCTCAAGGAGGAGAAAAATCGTCTGCGCGCGCTGGATGCGTATTTGCAACTGCAAAGCGGCGAACGATCAAAATACAGCCGCGTGTTTGAAAACGCGGAAACCGTCGTAGTGGAATACGACTGGGCAAACGACGCGTTTTCCTACGCGCTCAACATTGGCGATCACATTTACGGCAAATTCGACGCGCGTCCGCTTTGGCAGATTCTCCTTTCCGATATGGTCGCGGACGCGGCCGACGTGAAAAAACTGCAGGAAATGGTGCGCACGTTGATTATGGACGCAAAGGCGAAAAGCACCGGTATGGATGTGCGCCTTAAAACGCCCGAACGGGTCAAGCATTGGTTTTCCGTCCATGCGGTCAGGGGTGCGGAAGCCTCCGATACGGCGGGCAAGATCATACTGACCTTTATGGATATCAACGACGAGGTGCTCTCGGATGAAAAGCTTCGGTATCATGCGGAGCACGATATGCTTACCGGCCTTTATAACCGCAGCGCCTTCCTAAAGGCCATCGACAAGGCGGTCAAGGATAACCCCGGGGATTCCTTCATGCTGCTCTGCTGCGATATCAATAATTTCCGCCTGATCAACGCGCGCTTCGGGCGCTTGGAGGGCGATAAGCTTTTGCAGTATTCCGCGGAGCGCTTTCTCGTCTACGCCGAGATGACGCACGGGCTGACGGGGCGGCTCAGCAACGACGTGTTCGCGCTGCTGCTGCCCAACATGCCGGGCTTGCTGGAAAAGACGACGGACGCCGTCCAAAGCTTCTTTGAGGGCTACCCTCTCAATGTCAAGATCACGGGCAGAGCCGGCGCTTATATCATTTCCGACCCCGATATGAACGTCGATATGATGCTCGACTGCGCCTCCGTCGCCAAGGAATCCATCCGCGGAAAATACACGCAGTGCTTGGCGCTCTTCGACGAGAGCATGAACGAGCAGGCGGTGCTGGAAAAGGACATTGCCGACCGCATGGAAGCGGCGCTTGCCGAAGGGCAGTTCGACGTTTATATCCAGCCGCAGTTTAACCACGCCACGGGGCAAATCGTGGGTGCGGAGGCTCTTGTGCGCTGGATCGATCCGCAAAGGGGCGTCATTTCCCCGGGCGTATTCATTCCCGTTTTTGAAAAAAACGGCTTCATCACGAAGATGGACGAATATGTTTGGGAACGCACCGCCCGCTATTTGGGCGCGTGGATCGAAAAGGGCAACGAGCCTGTGCCGATCTCCGTAAACGTCTCGCGCGAGGATACGAACGACCCGGCGCTTTGCGATAAGCTGATCGCCATCGTGGATCGATACAAGATACCGCGAAACCTGTTCCGTCTGGAGATCACGGAAACCATGTTCGCCGAGGATACCGAGCGCTTGACCGCCGTTGTGCGGCAGTTGCAGCAAAGCGGTTTCCTCGTGGAAATGGACGACTTTGGCAGCGGCTATTCCTCCCTCAACGTTCTAAAGGACGTTCCGGTGGACGTTTTAAAGCTCGACATGCGCTTTTTCTCCGGCAAGGACAGCTACGAGCGCGGCGGCATGATCATCAACGCGGTGCTGCGCATGTCCCGCTGGCTGGGTATCTCTACCATTGCCGAAGGCGTAGAGGACAAGGAGCAGGCGGACTTCCTCTTAAGCGTCGGCTGCGCGACCATCCAAGGCTATTTATACGCGAAGCCCATGCCCGTAACCAATTTTGAAAGGAAGTGCCTCGAGAGCCGTTCCATGCCCTTTATCGCGCAGGACGTAATTGAAACGGACCTTGACAGGCATGCCTTCTGGAATCCCGATTCGGCGGATTCGCAGCTGTTCAACAGCTATATAGGCCCTGCGGTCATCTTTGAGTACCATGACGGTGATTACGAGATCGTACGCATGAACAGGCGCTTTATCAACATACTGCAAATCAACGAGCGCATCATGCTCCCCACAAGGGGCTTGCTCCGCTTCAGCCCCGAAGACGCGCCCAAGTTTAAAAAAGCGGTGCTTGAGGCCATCTATACCGGCAAGGATGTGACGGTCGATTTCGTTTGTATACTGCACGACGGCAGTAAGCGGCTATTCCACAACACGCTGCGCGTGATGGCAAAATGCGAGGATCGGGCGCTTATCTTCGCTTCCTTCGGCACATAAAGCCCCTTTACGGCGTTTCCGGTTACAATGCCGCGTCTGCCGATTTCGGATTAAGGTTGTCTTAAATACCGCGTATGTCCATGCGCGGTATAGAATACGCGAGCCAGCCGCTCGTTATTGGAGGTCGTCATGCCAAGAAAAACCGCCGTTCTTTATTCGCTCTGCTTGTGTATCGCCGTTTGCCTGTTTCTCTCGCTTGGCTGCACCGCACCCGGCGCGGAGTCGCTTGGAAGCGTGTCCGAACCGGACGAAAACGGCTTTCGCACCTGCGTATACAAGGACGTAAAGCGAAAGTTTCTGCTCTATATACCGGAAAACGCGCCCAAGGGCGCGCCGCTTCTTTTCATGCTGCACGGCTATGGCGACGCCGCAGACGTGTTTGCCGATACGACGGGCATGGCCGCCGCCGCCAACGCGCGCGGTTACGCCGTCGTATATCCGCAGGGCCAAGGCGATCCTTCGGACAAAACAAGCGCCGCCTGCTGGAATTTTGACGGCAAGAAAGATGGTAACGACGACGTCGGGTTTCTTACGGCGCTTGCGCGCTATCTGCAGTCAACCTATGGCTTCGATAAGAAAGCGACCTTTGTAACGGGCTTTAGCAACGGCGCCTTCATGACCTACCGGCTTGCCGGAGACGCGCCCAAGACCTTTCGCGCGGTCGCAAGCGTTTCGGGCACGATGGGCATGACCACATGGAAGGAACGCATGGGCAAGGCGGGCGCCGCCATTTTACAGATCACCGGCACAAAAGATGATCTTGTCGCTCTGCGCGCCGAGGACGCGCACGGTCTGCCCGCCGTAGAGGAGGTGATCGCCTACTGGAAGGCGGCAAACGTCCTTGGCGACGCGGAAACCGAACAGCTTTCCCCGCAGACGTCGCTTTCGCGCTACGGCAGCGCAAAGCGCGGCAATCTGCTTTGGAATATCGTGATCGAAAACGGGCGGCACGCTTGGCCGCAGGAGGCGTTTTCCGGCGTCGTCGTCAACGAGGTCATACTGGATTTCTTCGACGCGGTACGGGGCACAAAATAGAAGCAAAAAAGCGTGCCCAAATCACAAACCCGCACTTGAGAAGTGCGCGCACAGTCGTTATACTATTAGGGTATGTCATTTTATAGGAGAGAACGCATGAACCGTTATACATGGCTGGACGGCTACCTCCTGTCCAAGCCGCAGGCAGAAAAGGATTTTAAGGCGGAATGGGGCTGGTTTCGCTACATGATATGCGGCAAGATGTTCGCCGCCGTCTGTACGCCCGACCCCAACCACCCGCTGCACGCCGGCCGCACGATGGTGATACTCAAATGCGAGCCGCAGCTTGCGGAGCTTTTCCGTACGCAGTACGCGGACGTGGTGCCCGGCTTTTACTGCAACAAGCAGCACTGGAATTCCATATACCTTGACGGCGCGGTGCCGGACGATACGCTTAAGGGCATGTGCGATATGGCCTACGGCTTGGTGCTCCAAAAGCTGCCCAAGAAAACGCAGCAGGAGATCGCCCAAAGCACGCGCTTACAAGATACAGACGTACAGGTGGGAACAAACGCATGAACGACAGCATCCACGATCCCTTCGCGCTCAATGATCTGCCCTCGCTTCTATCCGCCAACGCCTATCCCGGCAGAGGACTTGTGCTTGGACGCACGGACGCCGGGCGGCAGGCGGTCGTTTACTTCATCATGGGGCGCAGCCAAAACAGCCGCAACCGCCTTTTTAAGCGCGCCGGCAGCAGCGTTACCATCACGCGCTTTAAGGAGGACGCGTCGGGCGATCCCTCGCTGATCCTCTATACCCCCATACGCGTGCTGGGCGGCACGACCATCGTTACAAACGGCGACCAGACGGATACGATCTATGAGGCTATGACCGGCGGCGTTTCCTTTGAAAAAGCGCTGCGCATGCGCACCTTCGAGCCGGACGCGCCGCATTATACGCCGCGCATCAGCGGCATCACAAGCGCGTGCGGCTATACGCTTGCCCTATTCAAAGCCGGCGACGCCGCGGGCAGCGTATGCCACCGGCAATTTTTCTGCTACGAGCCCCGGCCGGGCGTCGCCCATTTTATCCATACCTACGCGCACGACGGTTCCCCGCTGCCCTCCTTTCGGGGAGAGCCTGCAAGCGTGCGCATTCCGGACGCTATCGACGAATTCACGCTTTCCATCTGGAACGCGCTCGACGCTGATAACCGCGTCGCGCTCTATGTGCGTTTTATCGAGCCGGACGGCCAGTATGTGGACAGGCTCATCAATCGCCACGAGGGGGATACGCTTACATGAAGGAGCTGAAGCTGAAATACGGCTGCAATCCCAACCAAAGCGGCGCACGGCTGCGGATGGAGGATGGCGGCGCGCTCCCCGTCGAGGTGTTAAACGGCAACCCCGGCTATATCAATTTTTTGGACGCGCTCAACGCGTGGCAGCTTGTGCGGGAGCTTCGCGCGGCCTGTTCCCTGCCCGCCGCCGCCTCTTTTAAACATGTAAGCCCCGCCGGCGCGGCGCTCGGCCTACTGTTAAGCGATACGGACCGCATGGCGTTTCGCGTGGAGGACATACGGGATCTCGCTTCCTCTCCTCTCGCCTGCGCCTACGCGCGCGCAAGGGGCACCGACCGTCTCTCCTCTTTTGGGGATTGGATCGCGCTTTCGGACTCCTGCGACGAGGTATGCGCGCGCGTGATCCAGCACGAGGTATCCGACGGCGTTATCGCGCCCGGTTACGACCCCGCCGCGCTCGAGATACTCAAATCCAAGCGCAAGGGCGGCTACAACATCGTGCAGATCGATCCGGACTATGAGCCGCCCGAGACGGAGCGCAAGCAGGTGTTCGGCGTGACATTCGAGCAAGCGCGCAACAGCGCCGTGATCGATCCTGCGCTCTTTGACAACGCCGTTACGAAAAACCGCCTGATCCCGCCCGAAGCGCGCCGCGATTTGACCCTCGCGCTCCTCACGCTCAAATACACGCAGTCCAACTCCGTTTGCTACGCCGTGGGCGGCCAAACGACGGGCGTGGGCGCGGGGCAGCAAAGCCGCGTCCACTGCACGCGGCTTGCGGGCAACAAATCCGATATATGGCATCTGCGGCACCACGAAAAGGTGCTCGCCCTTCCCTTCCTGCCCACGCTCGGGCGGGCGGAGCGCGACAACGCCGTGGACGTTTATGTTTCCGACGACTATGAAGCGCTTCTTGAGGACGGCGTGTGGCAGCGCTTCTTTTGTGTGAAGCCCGCGCCGCTGACAGCTAAGGAAAAACGTGATGATTTGGAAAAGCTTTCCTGTATATCGCTTGCAAGCGACGCTTTCTTCCCCTTTGCCGACAACATCGACAGGGCATACCAAAGCGGCGTAAGCTATATCGCGCAGCCCGGCGGCTCCATCCGGGACGCCGAGGTCGTTGCCGCGTGCGACGCCTACGGCATCGCCATGGCCATGGGCTTCCCGCGCCTTTTCCACCACTAAAGGGCGGCGCTATGGACGAATCGATGCAGCTTGCGGTGATCGCCCGCATACAGAGCGATTTCACCACCAAATTCGGCATCCCGCGCCAAAGCGGCCTTGCCCCCTCCCTGCGTTCGACGGTTATCTTCGAGCCCGCCTACCGGGACGCGAACGCCCTGCGCGGCTTGGAGGACTATTCGCACATCTGGCTTCTTTGGGGCTTTTCCAAGATAGAGGAACCCCGCTTTTCGCCCATGGTCAAGCCGCCGCGCTTGGGCGGCAACAAGCGCATGGGCGTATTCGCCACGCGTTCGCCCTTTCGCCCCAATCCCATCGGCCTTTCCTCCGTGCGCTTGGAGGGAATGGAAGCCAAGCGGGGCCTAGGCACGGTACTGTATATTAGCGGCGCGGATCTGATGGACGGCACGCCCATCTACGATATCAAGCCCTATCTGTCCTTTACGGACAGCCACCCCGACGCGCAAAACGGCTTCGCGGGCGCGCAGTACGCGCATGCGCTCGCCGTCGTGTTCGATCCGCGGCTGCTTTCGCTGATCCCGGAACAAAAGCGCGCCGCGCTGATCGAATCGCTGGAGCAGGACCCGCGCCCCGCGTACCAAGACGACCCGGATACGCCCTACGGCTTCGAGTTTGCGGGCTTTGACGTGCGCTTTCGCGTGCGGGAGGATGTGCTCACGGTATTCGAGGTCGTGAAGCTGTAAGGAGGAAAGCCATGCGTTACGAGGAAAGCTGCGCGCCCCGCATCGGGGATTATGACGCCAAGGGACGGATGTTTCTGCCCGCGGCGCTTCGCATACTGGAGGATATCGCCAGCCGCCACGCGGCGCATGTGGGCGATCTTGTGATCGAAAACGCGCAGCGGGGCAGGGCATGGTTTATCGTCGGCTGGAGCGTGCAGATCCTTGCAAGACCCGTTTATCCGGCGCCGCTGCGCGTATGCACATGGGTGCGGAACACGTCCCGTAAAAGCAGCATCCTGCGCGAATACGAGATCGCGGACGCAAGCGGCGCGCCCCTCGTGCGCGGCTTATCCAAAATGGTGCTTTTTGATCTTCATAAAGGCCTTATCATGCCGGTAGACGACGCGCTGTATGCGCTTTACGCGCCGGAGGACAGCGCGCTTTATGACGAGCCCGACCTTCCGCGTCTTCACGAACCGGAAGCCTACCTGACCGCAGCGCCCATACCGCTTCGCCGAAGCGATATCGACTTCAACGGGCATGTGCACAACCTAAGCTATTTATACCTCGCGCTGGAGGCGCTGCCCGAGGACGTATACCGGCAGGATGATTTTTCGCGCCTGCGCATGGTGTTTCGCAAAGCCGTGCAGGCGAACGAGCGCGTCGAATGCCGTTACGCGGCGTGCAGCGGCGTTCACACGGTGGGCGTTTACGGAGAGGACGGCGTGCTGCGCGCGCTGACGGAGCTCGCGTAGGCGGCGCGCAAAGCTTAAGTTGCCCGCGGATTCCGCCGATGGTATACTTATGGAACAAGAGAATTGTCGAAGGGGATGTATGTGCATGAAAAACAGGCGCGGGGGCTTTACACTGATGGAGATGCTGATCGTCGTCGCCATCATCGCCGTATTGGTGGGCGTCGCCATACCGGTGTTTTCGGCGCAGCTGGAAAAAACGCGCGCCGGCGTGTGCATGGCGAATCGCCGCAGCCTGCAAAGCGTGCTGACCACCGCCTACATGAGCGATCCGGACACGGTGCCGCTGGACGCTGACAACAGCACCATAGCCGTCGCCGATTATCCCCA
>JAQVRG010000138.1 GCA_028701165.1 Eubacteriales bacterium
CGGACTTGGAAAAGATATTCAAGCCCTTCTCCCGCGTGGACAATACCGCCGTGCAGGAGGTAGAGGGTACGGGGCTCGGCCTTTCCATCGCCAAGAATTTTGTGGAGGCGATGGGCGGCAATATGCGGGTGGACAGCGTATTGGGCGAAGGCACCACCTTTACGGTGGAGATCTTTTTCAAACGCGATACCCAAACCTCCGAACAGGAGAAGCCGGGCAGACGCATCAGTCTTAAGTCGGTGAACTTCGGCGGCAAGGGCGCGCTGCTTTGTGAGGATAATCAGGTCAACCAAAAGATCGCGGCGCTCATATTGAAGCGCTATGGCTTTGCTGTGGACGTGGCTGCCGACGGACGGCAGGCGGTGGATATGTTCCTCGCTTCGCCTGAGGGGAAATACAGCGTGATCTATATGGATATCCAAATGCCCGTGATGGACGGTTATGCGGCCACAGAGGTCATCCGGGCAAGCGGGCACCCGCAGGCGGCGGATATCCCCATCATCGCCATGACCGCCAACGTATTCGCCGAGGACGTCGAGAAGGCGCGCGCGGCGGGCATGAACGCGCACACGGGTAAGCCCATCGACACCGCCGACCTCATCGAAACCACAGTTGCGCTTTTAGGACAAGATGTGGAAGAAGTATAAAAAATGATTTAGCGGTTGCAAATCATACGGCCGTGTTATACAATATGTAGGCAGACAATACGCGTGCGACAACAACATGTGGTGTTGCCGCACGATCCTTTCTTTTGGAGGCACATCATGCAAAACGGCTTGTTGCAAATGAATCCGGCGATGATCCGCAAGCGGGACGGCACGCCTGTTCCCTTTGATTCCTTAAAGATATTGGAAGCCATACGCAAGGCGAGCGACGCGACGCCCGCGCAGCCCATACCTGCCGGCGACCTTGCGGCGCTGACCAAGAAGGTGATCGGCAAGCTTTCGCCAAGCGAGACGCCCACCGTGGAGCAGGTGCAGGATCAGGTGGAGAACACGCTGGTGGAGGCGGGCTATTTTCAGGTTGCCAAGGCGTATATCCTGTACCGCGCGGAGCATACCAAGGTGCGCCAAAGCGAGCAGGATTTGATGGATATCTATCGGGAGCTGACCTTCTCGGACGCGCGGGACGCGGACATCAAGCGGGAAAACGCCAACATTGACGCGGACACCGCCATGGGCACCATGCTCAAATATGGCAGCGAAGGCTCCAACTATTTTATCAACAATTACATTTTGCCTAAGGATATTGCGGCGGCGCATGTGGGGGGCGACATTCATATCCATGATAAGGATTTTTATATGCTCACCGAGACCTGCTGTCAGATCGATCTTTTGAAGCTGTTCAAAAACGGCTTCTCCACAGGCCACGGCTATCTGCGCGAGCCAAACGGCATCGCAAGCTACTCGGCGTTGGCCTGCATCGCCATACAGGCGAACCAAAACGAGATGCACGGCGGGCAGTCCGTGCCGAATTTCGATTACAGCATGGCGCCCGGCGTGCGAAAAACCTATAAGAAGGAATACAAGAACGCGCTGGAGCAGTATCTGCTCTTAAAAGGTGGCGGGGAGACGCAGGCGGCGCGCGACTATGCGGAGGAAACGGCGTGGGCGCGCACGGATCGCATGACCTATCAGGCCATGGAGGCGCTCATTCACAACCTCAACACCATGAATTCCCGCGCGGGCGCGCAGGTACCCTTTAGCTCCATCAATTACGGCACGGATACCTCCCGCGAGGGGCGCATGGTGATGGAAAACCTGTTGCGCGCGACGCAGGCGGGGCTTGGCAACGGCGAAACGCCCATCTTCCCCGTGCAGATCTTCAAGGTCAAGGAGGGCGTCAACTTCAATCCGGGCGATCCCAATTACGACCTTTATAAAATGGCGATCGAAACGAGCGCCAAGCGTCTATTCCCCAATTTCAGCTTACTGGACGCGCCCTATAACCTCAAGTATTATCACGCGGGCGATTACAATACGGAGGTCGCCTATATGGGCTGCCGCACCCGTGTGATCGGCAACGTGCACGATCCCAAGCGCGAGGAGACCTGCGGACGGGGCAATTTGAGCTTTACCTCCATCAACCTGCCGCGCCTTGGCCTGCAGGCCAAAGGGGATGTGGACGCGTTCTTTGCAGCGCTTGACGGCAGGATGGAACTCGTATTCCGCCAGCTTCTGCACCGCTTTGCGATCCAGTGCAAAAAGCACTGTTATAACTATCCGTTCCTGATGGGACAGGGCGTTTGGATCGATTCGGAAACGCTGGATCGGGACGATACAGTGGGCGAGCTGCTCAAGCACGGCACGCTGAGCGTGGGCTTTATAGGATTAGCGGAAACGCTTGTGGCGCTTACGGGCAAGCATCACGGGCAAAGCGAGGAAAGCCAAGCGCTGGGTCTTCGCATCATCTCGCACATGCGGGAGAAATGCGACGAAAAAGCCAAAGAAACGGGTTTGAACTTCACGCTGCTCGCAACGCCGGCGGAGGGGCTTTCCGGCCGCTTTGTCCGCATCGACAAGGGGATATTCGGCGAGGTAGCGGGGGTGACGGACAGGGAGTATTACACGAATTCCTTCCATGTGCCCGTCTACTACAACATCACGGCGTTTAGGAAAATCGCCCTTGAAGCGCCGTATCACGCCTTGACCAACGCCGGTCATATCAGCTATATTGAAATGGACGGGGACATGAGCAAGAACATCGAGGCGTTTGAATCCGTCATACGCTATATGAAGGAAATGGGTATAGGCTACGGGTCGGTGAACCATCCTGTGGACCGGGACCCCGTGTGCGGCTATACCGGCGTGATCGACGGCGTGTGTCCCCGCTGCGGCAGGCGCGAGGGGGAGGCCGTCAGCGTAGAGAAGCTGCGGGAGCTGCAAAAGCGTATTCCCGATATGCCGAGGATTTACTGAACCAATAAACGGAGGGACAAACCATGGAGAACAAGCGGGAAACGGTGGGACAGGGCGTGAAATTCGAGCGTATTCGCCGTATCACCGGGTATTTAGTCGGTACGACGGATCGGTTCAACAACGCCAAACAGGCTGAGGAAAAGGATCGTGTCAAGCACTGCATCACAACTGCGCGTTAACGGAACGATCGCGGAGTCCGTGGTGGACGGGCCGGGGATACGCTATGTGATCTTCGTGCAGGGCTGTCCGCACCATTGTGAGGGCTGCCATAACCCGCAGACGCACGACTTCGAGGGCGGAAGCTGGGTGGATACGGACACGCTTTTTAGGGAGATCGAGCAGGACCCCCTTTTGCGCGGCGTGACCTTCTCTGGCGGCGAACCGTTTTGTCAAGCGGGCGCGCTTGCGAAGCTTGCCGCGAAAATCCACGCGCGCGGCTTGGACGTGATGACCTATACGGGCTTTACCTATGAAGCGCTGTGGGACAAGGCGCGCACGGAGCCGGATATCCTCGCCCTTTTGCAGGCTACGGATACGCTGGTGGACGGCCCCTTTCTTTTAGCGCAGCGCGATCTGACGCTCCGTTTTCGCGGCAGCGCCAACCAGCGCGTGCTGCGTTTGCGGGAAGGAAGAATCGCGGACGAGCCCATAGCTTAAAACAAGCGCAGCTGTTCGCCCGCGAAACGATCCTCAAAGCGATGGAGATACGCGAATATTTCGTCTGGTTTATATAGGATACCGTGCGCGCTGCATGTGTCGATAAGGATGCGTGTGAGCGCGTTGTTGTTTGGGCTTAGGCATTCATAGCTTTGGCCGAAGGCGCGTATATAGCGCGCTTTCATGCCGGGGAAATGCTCGTCGAGCTTGCGGTAAAAGTATTCGCGGTCGCCTTGGCGCAGCGTCACGCCCATGCCAAAGCTCAAAACGCCCTTGACCTTGGCGTCTACGCAGTAGCCTAGGATGCCGCGCAGATTTTCCGCCGTGTCGTTGATAAAGGGTAGTATAGGGCAAAGCCACACCACCGTGGGAATACCCGCGTCACGCAGGATGCTGAGCGTTTCCGCGCGCCGCGCGCTCGTGCACACGTTGGGTTCTACAATCCGGCAGAGCGCCTCGTCAAAGGTGGTGAGGGTGATCTGCACGACGCATTTCGTTTTTTCGTTGATGCTTTTGAGAAGCTCCAGATCCCGCAGTACGAGATCGGATTTGGTGATGAGCGTAAAACCGAAGCCGTATTTGTCCGCAAGCTCCAAAGAGCGCCGCGTGATCTGCTCCGTCTTTTCAAGCGGCAGATAGGGATCGCACATGGAACCTGTGCCGATCATGCAGCGGCTGCGTTTGCGCCTAAGCGCGTCCTCCAACAGCTGCGGCGCGTTTTTTTTGACCTCCACGTCCTCAAAGGCGTGTTCCATGCCGTAGCACGCGCTTCTGGAATCGCAATAGATGCAGCCGTGCGTGCAGCCGCGATACGGGTTCATGCCGTTATGCGGCGAAAGTATGGATTTTGCGTCCTTATAGTGCATAGGGTCTCCGGGTACGGGTTGTTTTATTGATATTTCTCGTCTTTATAATGCGCAAGGTAGTAGCTTAGCGCGTTTTCATAGGTCTGATTCTTTTCATTAGTGTTGTAGTCTGTTACGCCGGAAAAGGAATCAAGCTTGTTATACGGCGTTGCGTCGGTGCTTTTATCCGTGGTTCCTTCCGTGATCTTGGCTTCCCATATGCTGTAATTCCCCGATTTAAAATTGTAGCATATCGTCAGGGTTGGCTTGCCGCCGACCGTCATCTTTTTCACGTCCTCCATAGACCAGTAGAAGAAGGATTTCCCATCTTTTCCCTTATCGTACCGCCAAGAGACGGCGTTGAGATTGGCAAGCTCCACGCCCTGTTCCTTGAGCTTCGCGGCAGCTTCCTCCGACCAGCTCGACGCGCGCTCCATTGCGCCCGAATCGATGTGGTTCACGTTGAGACTTCCAAAAACGTCGTTCAGCTTGCCGATGACGGTTTTATCGCCCAGCGAGCCTTGGTTGTGCTTGCTGCACGCGACCAAGGCGATGCTGTT
>JAQVRG010000139.1 GCA_028701165.1 Eubacteriales bacterium
AGTGCCGCAGGCGCATCAGAGCCTCCGTGCCGTTCTTGGCCGTCTCGATCACATATTCATCCTTAAAGAGATTCCCAAGAAGCGCTCTGCTTATATTGTCGTCGTCCACGATCAGCATCCTGCGTTTGACCTTCGCGGCGGATTTTAATTGGGGCGCCGCCGGTTCGGCAAACGCTTCCGGCAGCTCGGCCGGTTGCGCCTGATCGTTGGCACTGAAGAAAGCATAGTTGTTTTTGCCGGTCTGCTTGACCCTGTAAAGCGCCTTATCCGCGCTGTGATACAGCGCGTCGAAATCGCGGCCGTCCCTTGGATAAACGGATATGCCTATGCTGGCGCTGATCTGTACGTTATGGCTGAAGGCCTTGCGCACCTGTTCGCACATCTGGCGCGCCTTCTTCCCGATGACGGCGTCGTAGGGAATCCCTCGCAGGCAAACGAGAAATTCGTCTCCGCCCAAACGGCAGATGAGATCGCCGTCCCGTATCAGAGAACGCATCACGGCTGCAACGTCTATAAGCGCCTGATCGCCCGCGGCGTGGCCGAAGGTATCGTTTAGCAGCTTGAAGCCGTCCATATCCATCATCAGCAGGGCGTGCTGCGCGCCCGGTTCACAGCTTAAGAGGGCGTCAACCTTCTGCGCAAACGCCGCCCTGTTCAAAACGCCGGTCAATGGGTCGGTCTCCGCGCGCTCGATCTCCTTTAACTGCGCTTTCTTTTTCTCATCGATGTCCTCAAACAGCAAGAACGCCTGAACATCCGTGGAATCCGGGTACTCGACCATTTCCACGGTAAGAAGCCGCCACAATGGCGCGCCGTCCTCCCCGATCTCCCGGTATTCCAGCGTCGCCGCGTGCTCGCCGCGATAGAACATCGCCAGCAGCGTATCGGCGTCCAGCAGCGCCATGTACGCCTCCTGATCATCGGGGTGCACAAATTGGCCGGCATACGCCTTCGCATTTTCTTCAAAGGTCATCGCCTGTTCAAACTTGATCCGCAGCAGCGCGCCGTCCTGCTCGTCAAAGCCGCCCTGCTTGCTCAGGTTACAGCGAAACATGCTATAGGATTCTGGCGGCTTTGCGGCGATGGACTGCCGCCATTTTTTATACACAGCCTCCTTGACTCGCTGCTCCGTAATGTTGTGAAATACCAGCACGGCGTGATAGGGCTTTCCGTCCGCGTCCATAACCGTGGTGGCGTTGCACTCGAACCACTGGTATTCTAGCGCGCCCGTTCGCAGCGATAAGGACAGGCGGATCGATTGCTCGCCGGCGCGTATGCGCGTGAACAGGTCGCAAAGATCACCTATGGATTCCGGCGAAGCAACGCCTGTATCGATCAGGGATTCGGGTATGTTTTCAAGCGTTTCGCCGTATTTTGCCGAATACAGGTTGCGGCTTTCCACATGACAGGTGTTCGCCTTAACGTCATAGGTGATCAGCACCCGTTTATCCGTTTCAGCGGCAATGCGAAGCATTTCCTCACTGATGCGCTGCTTATCCTCGGCCTCCTTTCGGGCCGTGACGTCCACCATGGATATTTTGACGACGCAGACGCTGCCGCGCCTTTCGGCAAGCTGACCGGTAAGCAGCAGCCAGCGGTAGCCGCCGTCCTTCGTATGACAGCGCACTGTGCTGTTTATGGCGTTGCCGATTTCGCCGGCGCATATTTTCATGGTATCGGCGCGCAGCAGGGGCGCATCCTCTTCAAAAACAAAGCTCAGCTCGTTCTTCTTGAGGATGGCGTCGTACTCCTCCCTCGTATAACCGGAAAAGCTGAAAAACCTGTCGTTATAATAGGTGGTGCGCAGGCTTTCCATATCCCTTGTGTCGACCTCGATCACGGCAAGGCCGCTGGGGGTCGTGTTGAGCATTTCGTTGATCTGATCGCGCTGCGCTTCCAGCCGCGCGTTTGCCTCCACAACATGCGTGATATCCGTAAAAACGGAAAGCATAACCGGCTTGTCCACATCGAGAAAGGACATCATGGTAATGTCCACGCTCAGATGAACCATGCCGCCGTCCCTGCGTATGGCGCGGTATGTTAGTGACAGCGACTCGCCGGCTTCCTTAAGCGCGGCAGCCTTTTCCCGCACCTCTTCCCGATCCGGCGCAAAAACCAGATCAAAGGGGTCCGCAACCTCCCGCTTGTACTGCTCGCGGGTAAATCCCAGCATTTCATAGTATCTGTCCGTGATGAAAACATAGGCTACCGTGCCGTCATCCCGCAGGATAGAAGCGGCGACGCCGTTGTTGATGTTGTCCATGATGGCGCCTAGGCGTTGGCCAAGCACAAGCGCCTGCTGCTCCGTGTGCACGGTGGCGGTGATATCCGTCATGACGGAAAGCAGCACCTTGTCCGCAAACCCCTCAACGGACGCAAGCGACGAGCTGCAGCTGATGAATACCACGCTGCCGTCGCGTTTTTTGGCGCGGTATCGGAAGGTCGTGGACTGGCCGGTCGTCCTGACGGCGTCCATCGTAGAACGAACATACGCGGCGTCCTCCGGAAGGACGATCGCATACGGTACTTTCAGCTCGTCGGCAAACTGTTCCTTCGTGTAGCCAAACATTGCGTAATAACAGGCGTTTCTATAGGCATGCCGTACACCGCCGTCGGCGTCATAGGTAATCACGGTGACGCCGCCGTTCATGTTTTCGATGATATCTCTAAGCTGCTTGCTCGAATCGGAGGGTGAAAAATAGCGCGCCTGCGCGTCGCGCCCGTTCCATTTTACACGCTTTGCGTACACCCTGTAGGGTATGCCGTCAATGCGGCATACCACCTCATAGTTGGTCAGGCGATTCGCCTTCAGCTCGTTCTTATGGCAGAACGAACAAGGCGCGTCGTTGTGCATCAGGCATTTGTAGCACTTGCGCTCAGACAGCGCGGACAGCGGCGCGCCGGCCATCTCCTCCGCTTTGCCGTTGATATAGAGAAGCTCGTCCGTTTCCATATCGCATACATACAGCGGGAAGGACGCCTCGTCGATCAGCTCGCGCAGCGCGGTATGCTCCACGGCATAAAGGAGGTCGCCGGACACGGGGAGTTTCGTCCTTGCGGCGGCGTCGGCCGTCTTTTTCAGCATTTCCGTGCACGCCTTTGAAGCGGAACGCGCATAAGCAAATTCCAAGAGCGTGGCGGAGATGGCGCGGTTGGGCAGATTCAAGCCCCTTTCCCACCTGCCTATGGTCGTGGAGGTGACATGCAGGGCGTTGGCAAGCTCCATCTGTGTCAGCCCCAGCTCGTTTCGCAGATATTTCACGGCGTCTCTGAATTCCATGCTGCTCCTTCGCGGTTTCTTCCGCATCCATATGGACAAAGTAAAAGTGAAAATACAAATGTTCGTTAAAATGTCATGTGTGAGAGAAAAAAGAACTAGGCTGGTCATTGCAAGCTTGCATGCACAGCCTTTGAACGCTTTGCCTGCGCCCGTGTCATACATCGCCGCTGTTGCGGACAGGCGCGAAAGAACCCCCTTGGCAAATATACATATATATTCTAGCTGTATTTTAACACGCGCTTTGATAAAAAACAACAAAAAGGTGGTAAATCACCGAAAATCCGGCATGCGGCCGCCGCGGCGACAGCGAATCGTTTCGCGCGCGCATGTTCTCCGCCGCGCGTCCGCATAAAGGAAGCGCTACGGCATATGTATTACCATCGTCCAAGGCAATATCAAAAGGAGGGGCGTTGAAATCCGCATCAGCTTATAGAGCGGCGCTGTATATGCGCCTTTCCAAGGATGACGACGGCGCGGCGGAGAGTACAAGCATCAGCACGCAGCGCACGCTTCTGCGCGCTTACGCGGCGCAGCACGGTTATATCGTCCATAGCGAATACATCGACGACGGCTGGAGCGGCACGCGCTTCGACAGGCCGGCCTTCCTTCGCATGATCGCGGACATCGAGGCAAAGAAGGTCAATCTTGTGATCACAAAGGATCTCTCCCGCCTCGGGCGCGACTATATCGCGGCGGGTCAGTATACCGAGATATACTTCCCAAGTAAAGGTGTGCGCTATATCGCTATCAACGACGGGTACGATTCCGACGGGACACATACGGATATCGCACCCATCAAAAACGTCATCAACGAGATGTACGCCCGCGACACATCCAAGAAGATCCGTTCGGCGCTTGAGGCAAAGATGCGAGACGGCGCATACATCGCGGCGTTCGCGCCCTACGGGTATCAAAAGGATCCCACGGATAAGAATCATCTTGTCATAGACGAATGTGCGGGTACTGTGGTCAAGCATGTATTCGCCATGGCGGCTAACGGCAGCCCGCCCGCCGCAATCGTGCGCGCTCTCAACGCGAAGCATGTGCCTTCGCCCGCCGTTTACCGCTGCATGACACATGAAGGCTTGGACGTGAATCAATACTCACAGCGGCAAGAATGGACGAGCGCAACCATCACGAAAATGCTTCGCAGCATCGTCTACCTAGGCCATACCGCACAAGGCAAGACCACCAAGGTGTCATTTAAAAGCCATTTGACGGTCAGCAACCCGCGCGAAGATTGGATCGTAGTCGAGAACACGCACGAAGCACTTGTGGATGTGGAGACCTTCGACCTCGTGCGGCGGCGAACCATGGCGCGTACCTGTGAGAAAAAGGGAGCGTTTTACAACCTGTTTTCCGGTATCGCCAAGTGCGCGGACTGCGGGCGTAATATGTCGGCTACAGGTACGCGCAAGAAGGGCTCGCCCGCAAACCTCGTCTGCAGCGGCTATAAGCTCTACGGCGGAGATGAATGCAGCAATCATTCTATCGACTACAATGCGCTCCATGAGATCGTGTTAGCATCGCTCAAGGAGCAGCTTTGCATCAGCAAGGAAGACCGTTCCGCCATACTCGATAACGTACAACGTAAGCTGCAAAAACAGGAGCGAAAGAAAGAAGAAGCAACCGAGCTTGCCCCGTTGAAAAAGCGCTTGCGGGAACTGGAGAGCATCATCGAAAAGCTGTATGAGGACA
>JAQVRG010000140.1 GCA_028701165.1 Eubacteriales bacterium
CTGCAAAGCGCGTTCTTCTCCATATCCAACATTTTGATCCAATCCTCCGTGAACAGCTTTGGCTCTATCGCCATGGCGGGAAACGCCGCCGCAAACAATATAGAAGGCTTCGTCTATACGTCCATGAATGCCGTGACGCAGGCCGCGACCACCTTTACGGGGCAGAACTACGGCGCGAAACGCTACGACAGGCTTGGGCGGATATGCTTGGTAAGCATTGCCTTTACAAGCGTGGTCGGCCTTGTTATGGGCAACGGCTTCTATCTGATCGGGCCCAAGCTGCTGCGCTTCTATAATCCTGATCCCGCAGTGATCGAATATGGCATGCTGCGCTTGTCCGTGGTTTGCACAACGCACTTTTTATGTGGTATTATGGAAATACTGGTAAGCGCCATGCGCGGCATGGGTCGATCGATGCTCCCCATGCTCGTGACCGTCGGCGGCGCGTGCGGCTTGCGCATCCTGTGGGTATATACGCTGTTCGCGCAGTACCGGACGCTGTCCATGCTCTATCTTTCCTATCCCGTATCATGGATCGTCACGGCGGCCGCGCACTTGCTGTGCCTGCTTCTCATAAGACGCAAACTGTTTTCTAATGAAACTCTAATCAAAAACAGTCTGATTTCTTAATTCTGCTGTCGTACAATAATGCATGTTCAAAGGAACGAGCAATTATTGATTTGGAGGATAGAAAAAAATGGATCACATTGAAATGGTAGAAAAGCTTCGTCAGAAGGCGAATGTGAGCTACGAGGAAGCAAAGTCCGCGCTGGAGCGCAACAACTGGGATCTTCTCGACGCGATGATCGAGCTGGAGAAGCAGGGCAGGATCAACGCCGACGCGGCGACCTACGACACGGCGAGCGACGCCAAGAGCGAAACCTATCAGCCCGTGAACGCGACGGCTTCCGCAAAGGAAAAGCACAGCGGCTGGAACAATTTTAAGGCATGGTGCAAGGCGCTCTTTAGCAAGATTTGGCGCAACGCCTTTGTTGTTACCAGCAAGAATGACGAAAAGATGGTGGAAGCGCCTATCCTGATCCTCATCGTGCTGGCGATCTTCTGCTTCTGGATACTCATCCCGCTGCTGGTAATCGGCCTGTTCTTCGGCCTGCGCTACAGCTTTGCGGGCCCGGATATCAAGGCGGAGGAGGTCAACCGCGCCATGTCTAAGGCCACGGAAGTCGCCGAGGGCATCAAGGAGGACATCAAGAACAGCGTGGAAGAGGAAAAGGCGAAGAATAACAACCAATAAGCACGCAGCCGGAGAGGGGAACCATGACCAAGATACTCATCGTAGAGGACGAAGAAAAAATATCCCGCTTCTTGGAGCTGGAATTGCAGCATGAGGGCTATGAAGCCGGTAAAGCCGCCGATGGGCGCACCGGGCTTGACATGGCCCTTTCCGGCGATTACGACCTGATGGTGCTGGATATTATGCTGCCGGAGCTAAACGGCATGGAGGTGCTGCGCAGGCTTCGCAAAACGTCGCAGCTTCCCGTGATTATGCTTACGGCGCGGGACGCCGTTATGGATAAGGTGAGCGGCTTGGACATGGGCGCCAACGACTATATTACGAAGCCCTTCGCCATAGAGGAGCTACTTGCGCGCATCCGCGCGCTGCTGCGTACAAGCGTCGCCATAGCGCCCCTTGCGCGCGGCGCGGCGCTCTCCTGCGGGGAGCTTATCATGAACGTGGACGCGCATACCGTCACCTATAAGGAAGCAAACATCGAGCTTACCAACAAGGAGTTCTCTCTCTTGCAGGCGCTTTTGGAAAACAAAGACATCGTGCTCTCTCGTGATGTTCTTCTCGACCGCATATGGGGTTATGGTTATATAGGCGAAACCAATGTGGTGGACGTTTATATTCGCTACCTTCGCCAAAAGATCGACGACGTTTTTCACGTCAAGCTCATTCATACGGTGCGCGGCATCGGCTACACGATCAAGGATGAAAAGGAGTCCGAGTCGTGAATGAGAGCAAAAAAACCACATCCATTGCCAATAAGCTGAACAGGTTTTATCAAGGCAAGGAATTATCCAATCTCATCGAGTTCATCATTTTCGTGCCGCTCGCCGCGGTCATCGGCTGGGTGTTCGCTGCGGAAAGCGTATCCGGCGCGGACTGCGAGCTTTTCGCGCGGCGCGGCCTTTCCTTTACCAAGACCGGGCAGGGCTTGTTCGCGTGGCTCCGCAGCGCCGCCTATTTTGTGGTGGATAAGGCAGGCATGCAGCATACCTACGCGGCGGGCGATTTTTTGCTGGGCTTATTTTGGGTCACGGCGGGCATAACGGCGTTCGGCCTGCTGTTTTGGGGCGTCGGCTGGGTGGAACAGCGCAACAAGCTCCGCCAATACCTCAAACCCATTGACGATATCGCGCTGTCCGCCGAAAAGCTTTCCACGCAGTCCTTCGATTCGAGCAAATTCCGCCGTTTGGAGGACGCGATCGCCAATATCGACGAGCCGGATACCGAGGTGCATGTTTACGACCATGACCTTGCCGGGCTGGAGGCGGCCGTCAACAATATGCTTAGGCGCTTGCAGGAAAGCGCCAAACGGCAAAGCCGCTTTGTGGACGACGCAAGCCATGAGCTTCGCACGCCCATCGCGGTCATTCAAGGCTACATCAATATGCTGGATCGCTGGGGCAAGGACGACCCGCAGGTGCTGCGCGAATCCATCACCGCCATCCAAACCGAAGCGGAGCATATGAAGATACTCGTCGAGCAGCTGCTCTTCCTCGCCCGCGGCGATATGGGGCGGCAGCAGTTTTCTACGTCGCCGCTTCCGCTGGACGCGCTGGTGGAGGAGATTTGCGACGAATCCCGCATGATCGATCCGGCGCACGCCTACGAATTGCAGCTTACGAAGAACGCCACCGTGAAGGCCGACGTTGCCATGCTCAAGCAAGCCGTGCGCATCTTGATCGATAACGCCGCCAAGTATACGGAGCCGGGCGGGAAGATCACCCTGCGCCTTACGCGCAGCGATGCGAACGAGGCGCGCATCGACGTGCAGGATACCGGTATCGGCATATCCAAATCGGACGTCGCGCATATGTTCGAACGCTTTTATCGCGCCGACCCGGCTCGCGCCAAGCAGGGCTGCGGGCTGGGGCTTTCCATCGCGCGCTGGATCATCGAGCAGCACGGCGGGCATATCGAGGTGGTAAGCTTTGAGGAGCTTGGCACAAGGGTGAGCATTTGCCTGCCCGTTGAAGCGGCGCAGACACATACGGAGGTGAGTCCATGAAACGTGCGCCTGCGTTGCCCCCAAGCCGCTTTCGCGTGGCACGGGTCGCGTTGCTGTTTTGGTGCCTGTTTATCGGCATAGGCGCCGTGTTCGGCGCGGCGTGCATGCTGATCGCGCCCGACGGCCATCTTTTGCAAATGCAGAATATGCTGCCCTTTTTTCAGGTACTGCCCTTTGCGAAATACCTTTTTCAAGACTACGTTTTTTCCGGCATCGCCTTGCTTTGCGTCAACGGCATACCCAATCTGATCGCGGCGGGGCTGCTGCTTGCCAAAAAACGCTCCGGTGTGGTTTGCGGCGGCCTTTTTGGCGTGACGCTGATGCTTTGGATTTGCATCCAGTTCGTCATCTTTCCTATGAACGTTCTGTCTACAAGCTATTTCTTCTTCGGTCTCGCGCAGGCGGCGACAGGCTATGCGGCGTGGGTGTTCGATAAACAGGAAAGCTTCGCCGTTGACCCTGCGGCGTATCCCCGCGTTGGCACGAACAAGAACGAGCTTGTGGTTTACTTTTCCCGTTTGGGCTATACAAAGAAGCTCGCCTATGAAACGGCGGAAGCGTCCGGCGCAAAGGTATGCGAGGTGCTTGCCGACACGCTGACGGCGGGAACCTTGGGCTTTTGGTGGTGCGGGCGCTTTGGCATGAATAAATGGGACATGCCCATCAAGCCGTTTACGGAAGATGTAAGCGCCTATGAAAAGGTCACGATCTGCTCGCCCATATGGGTGTTCGGCCTCTCCGCGCCCATGCGCGCCTTTTGCAGGGCGGCGAACGGCAAGATCAAGCGGGCGGATTATGTGCTGGTGCACTTTCAAAAAGCGGATTACGTCAACGCCGCGCGGGAGATGGACGCGCTGCTGGGCATAACCCGCGAAAGCGTACGAAGCGTATGCTGCCGACACGGGAAACGCATCCAAGACCACCGGCTGTAAAAACATACGGAATCAAAAGAGGCGGACGCTTCAAAACGAGCGTTCCGCCTCTTTTGTTCTTCCGATCTTATTTAGGCTCGAAAAGCACCTTGAAGAAGCCGTTGAGGAAGGCCATGTAGATGATGACGCCCACATAGAAGCCCAGCACATACACCATGCCGCTTTTGTTGCCGCTGGCGGCCTTGACGTGCTGCCGCAGGGGGCAGCCGCCGATGAGTACGGAAAGCGTGCCGATCACGAACGCGCCGAGGATGGTGCAGAGCATGAGGGCGTTAAATTGAATGCCGTTCCAGTTGAACTCATAGCCGCCGTCGGGCTTTTTGAGCACGAACTGCGGGGAGTTGGTGCACGCGCAGGCGGAATAATCCTGATCCACGGTGATGGCGTTGCCCTTCATGAACTGCGGATAGTTGGGCATGGCTTCCTCAAAACCGCCGATGGCGTGAAACACATAGAACAGTACGGCGGCGGTGATAAGCAGGCCGAAAAAGCCTTTAATAAGGTAAGTGTCCTTTACGATCATGTAATCCCGTACGCCGCCAATGAGGCAGAAACGGGAGCGCTGGGCGACGAAGCCTATGATAAGGCCGACGCAAAGGCTTACAAGCAGCGTTTTCATGCTTTCTTACCCCCTTTGCCCTTGCGTTTAAGCAGAAGCGTACCGAACACGCAGCCGAGTATGAGCGCGAGCAGGCCGAAAAATGCGTTGAGCTCGCCATAGGCCGTGCGGATCAGAATGCGCATGGGGCAGCCGGATACGATC
>JAQVRG010000141.1 GCA_028701165.1 Eubacteriales bacterium
TCCCTACACGACGCTCTTCCGATCTTTATCCGCCGGGCCGACCCCCTGCAGGTGTGTACCTTTATACAAAACGAGCATCCGCAGACCATTGCGCTGGTGCTCTCCTATCTTGATACAGGGCGCTCCTCTATGATACTGGGGTCGCTGCCGCAGGAACTGCAAGCCAACGTCATCAAGCGCATCGCGCGCATGGGCGTGGTATCGCCGGACTATATCCGCGAGGCGGAGCGCGTGCTGGAAAACAAGTTCTCCAGCGTCGGCATCACCGCCAACGTCACCGTGGACGGCATCGATACCATCGTGGAAATCTTGAACTCGCTGGATCGGGGCACGGAAAATTTCATACTCGATTCCATCGAGCAGGAGGATCCGGAGCTGGCGGAGGAGATTCACAACAAGCTCTTCGTCTTCGAGGATCTTGCGAAGCTTCCCAATCAAAGCGTACAGGCCGTGCTCAAGGAAGTGGACAACGACGTGCTTACCATCGCGCTCATGGGCGCGAACGAGACGCTCAAGCAGAAGATATTCGGCAACATTTCCAAGCGCTTGGCGGAAACCGTCGAGGACAATATGAAATTTATGGGGCCCGTGCGTGTGCGCGACGTGGAAGCCGCCCAGCAGAAGATCGTCAATGTTGCCAGGCGGCTTGAGGACAGCGGCGTAATTGAGCTGACGCGCGGAGGTGCGGATGATGACTACATCACCTCCCCATAACGGCGATAAGCGGATCAGCCTGCCAACCTTTGACGAGCTGGTGAGGGCGGGTTCTATCGTTATACCCGCGTATGAGGAGAACGCCGAGGACGCGTCCGATCCCGCAAGCGCGAGCGACAACGCGAGCGACAACGCGGCGGAAAGGGAGGCGGCGCGCTTTAGAAGCAAGCTCAACGCCGAATCGCGCCGCGTCAAGCAGGAGTGCGACAGGATGCGGCAGGATGCCGAGAAGGACGCGATGGCCATCCGCGCCGAGGCCGCTAAGCAGGCCGACGAGATCAGGGCGAAGGCGAAAACCGAAATCGAACAGACGATTCAGGCGCGCTACGAGCTGGAGGTCGGACACCTGCGGGATACCGTGGCGATGGCTGCGGAGGGATTTCAAACCAAGAAGGATGAGCTGTTTACGGCTATGCAGCAGCGCATGCTGGATACCTGCATGGGGATCGCGGAGGATATTCTGCATTATGAATTGGACAAAAGCGCCGACGCGTACCGCTCCATCGTGCAAAACGCCGTGGCGATGCTGGACACCGAGGAGAGCATGACGCTGCGCGTTTCGCCTGTGGCGTATGAACGCCTATTCGGCGGCAAGGACAACGCGCTGCTTAGGCAGATGGAGGAGCGGCAGGTCAAGGTGCTCAAGGATAACGACGTCAAGGAGGGTGACGCGGTCGTCTCCACGGAACGGGGCAGTATCCGCGTAGGCGCGCAGACGCAGTCCGCACGCCTGCGGGAAACGGTGCTCATGAAATTGGGCGAAAAGGCATGAGCGACCCTATAAGGCAGATGAACGCATGGTTCGATCGTTTGGACGCTGCGACGGCGGGTGCTGACACGGTCGAGCACAGCGGGCAGATATCGCAGATCGTCGGCATGACGGTGGAGGCAAACGGCCCCCCGTGCAGCATGGGCGACGTATGCCGCATCCAGCAAGGTACGGGTGCGCGCAAGGAAACCATGGCGGAGGTCGTGGGGTTTAAACAGAACAAGCTGCTGCTGATGCCGCTGGGGAACCTTTCGGGTATTAGCCCCGGGGATAAGGTATACGCCACCGGCACGCAGTTAAAGGTCAAGGTGAGCAAAGCCTTGCAAGGACGCGTGCTCGGCCCCTTGGGGGAGCCGATCGACGACGGGCCGCCCATTGAGCCGGAGGCGGAATACGGGATCGATAACGACCCGCCCAGCCCGCTCAAGCGCGCGCGGATTCATGATATGCTTCCCATGGGCGTCCGCGCCATCGACGGCATGCTGACCATCGGCATAGGGCAGCGCATGGGCATATTCGCGGGCAGCGGCGTGGGGAAAAGCACGCTCTTAGGCATGATTGCCCGCAACGCCGAAAGCGACGTCAACGTCATCGTGCTGGTGGGCGAGCGAGGCCGCGAGGTCAAGGATTTTATTGAAAAGGATCTTCGGGAGGAGGGCTTGCGCCGCACGGTGCTCATCGTCGCCACCAGCGACCAGCCGGCGTTGCTGCGCCTGAAATCCGCCATGGTGGGAACGTCCGTTGCGGAATACTTTCGGGATCAGGGCTATAAGGTGATGCTGATGATGGACAGCCTGACCCGATTCGCCATGGCGCAGCGCGAGATCGGCATGGCGACGGGCGAGCCGCCGATATCCCGCGGCTATACCCCTTCCGTTTATTCCATGCTGCCGCGCCTCTTGGAACGCTCCGGCACCAGCGACAAAGGCTCCATCACCGCGATCTATACGGTGCTTGTGGAGGGTGACGACATGAACGAGCCCATTTCGGATACCGTGCGCGGTATTTTGGACGGGCATATGGTGCTTTCCCGCAAGCTTGCCAACAACAACCACTATCCGCCCATCGACGTACTTGCAAGCATCAGCCGTCTGATGCCGGAGATCGTGCCGGAGGCGCATTACCGCATGGCGTCGCAGGTGCGCAACATGATGGCGACGTATCGGGAGAATCAGGATCTGATCAGCATAGGCGCGTACAAGCCCGGCGCGAACTTGGAGCTTGACAGGGCGATCCGCCTGCACGAGCCGATCGAAAAGATGCTGATACAGGGCATGAACGAGCCTGCCAATATGGAAGCGGCCGTAGAGGCGCTGCAAACGATCACAAGCGACGCACAGTAAGGAGCATGACGCGGCGTGAAGAAATTCGTGTTTACCAACGAGAGCCTGCTGCATATCAAAAATGACGAGCATGAAAGGCTAAAGCGGGAGCTCGAAAATGTCGATAAAAGGATAAGGCAGATCGATGAGGAGATTTTGTCCATCGACAGCCGTGTATTTACCGAGCAGCAGAAGCAGGAAACAGATTGCGAAGCGGGTACGGACGCGCAGAAGCTGATGCAGTACGAGGACTTTTTCCGCTACATGCGCGAACGGCGCGAGGATGCGGTAAAAAAGCGCGCCGAGCTTGAAAAGGAACGCGCTATTATACAGAAGGATCTTTTTGCCGTACATAATCAGATCAAGGTGCTCGAGGAGATGCGGGACGCGCAGTATCAGGAATATCTCAAGGAAGTCGCTTTGGACGAGAGCAAGGAACTGGAAACCATGATGTCGTTCAATCTATACGAGGGAGCAAGCTAACGGGTGGAAAGCAGCGCAAGGGAAACAAAAAAAGCGGCAAAACCGCCCAAAGAGCGGAAAGAACGGGCGCCCAAGGCGTCTGCGCGCCTTTCCGGCATGAACGCGCCGAAGAAGGAAAAAAACGGCGGCACCATTTTTTTGCTCATCATTATTTTACTGATCATGCTGGCGATTTTAGCGCTGGTGGTTGCCTATATGTACGACATGTTCGGCATACAGTCCTACTTTACGGAGACGCGCATCGAGCGTGATCCCGCCTATCAGGAAAGAATCGCCGCGATGGAAACGGAGCGGCAGGCGATGGAAGCGGAAAAGCAGAAGGCTGCGGCGATGCAGACGGAGCTTGAAGAAAAGCTGGCGGCTGCGGACGAGGCGCTTGTGAAGGCGCAGCAGGCTGCGGACGCCAAGCAGGCCGAGATCGAGGAGTTTGAACGCAGCGTCGTCGTTTTCAACGAGCGGAAGATGGATTTCAACAAGCTGGTGGAGGTTGTGCTCGCCATGAAGCCTGCCGACGCGGCGGTGCTGATGAACGATCTTTCCAGCGTCCAGTGCGCGCGGGTGCTTGCCGCCTTGGACGCAAAGAGCGCCGCGAAGATACTCGCCCAAATGGACGACGAGCGGGCGGCGGCGATCGGTTTGTATGTGGTGCAGTACACCAATTAAGCGCGTGAAGGACGCGGAGCGTCTTTAGCGATAGAATCTTTGAAGAAAGGAGGAGATAGGCATTTGAAGATCAGTAACATATTGAACAACCTGAGCGTGGACGTGCAGCCCGTGGCTGCGCCCAATAAAGCGGCATTGCCCGCGGAGGGCGCTTCCTTTGAAAGGAGCATGCAGCGCGCGACGGAGAAGGCCGGAGACGCAAGGCTGCAAGGCGAAAAACGTCCGGAAAGAGAAACGGACGGCGTTGAGGCGAAGGAAAGGCCGAAGGAGCCGCAGGAAGCGGCTGGCAAGGGAAAAACCGATAACGAAAAAGTCGGCAAGGATGCGCCGGCGAAGGACGAGGACGTAACGGACGTACAGGACGTAACGAGCGAGCAGGCGGAAATGCTCAACGCGGCCGCGATGACGGCGGCGCTGGTAGAACAGGCGGCTATCGTTGCGGTCAATGAAGGCGTGATGGAGCAGATCGGCGGGACGGAAGAGCCGGTCGGCGCGCAGGAAGGCGCGTTGTTGACCGTCCCAAACAGCGGCGTCGTGCTTGTGGATGAAGCAGCGCAGGCGAATACAGCTTCCGTATCGGATGGGAACGCTGTATTGGTAAAGCAGGAACAGGCCGATTTCGTGGAGCGCGTGCTCGGCGAGATCGACACGGTCGTGAGCAATGAGGCGGAACGAACCGACCCGGCGCAGATTAGGGTGCAGTCCCAGGGGGGCGGCCTTGCGGGCGCGCAGGGAGATAACATAGATAAAAAGAATACGGGAACGGCACAGCTGGGGCAGCAAGCGGCGTTTAACGCCGGAGCTCCCATTTTTGCAAGCGCGGAGCCCGACGCTGTGGTGACCTTGCCCGCAGAAGCGGCGCAGGCGCGGCAGGTGGTGGCGCAAACGCTGCTCGATTCCGTACAGAGCGCCGTAACGGCGGAGAAAAGTGAGCTGTTCATCAAATTCAAGCCGGATGTGTTTGGCGGGATGCAGATCCATCTTTCTATGACGCAAGA
>JAQVRG010000142.1 GCA_028701165.1 Eubacteriales bacterium
GTTTAAATCCTGATACAAGTGGTCTCCCACTCGCTCATTTTACTATTCTGGCAAATTTCTTTGCTCCGTTGCAGCCCTCTCAGGCTGCCGCCGGTTGTCTCAAATTACATTGCGTTCTTCTTCTTTTCCTGCACTATATAGTTTTCAAGGTGCGCTCTGTGTCTCGCTTTCGAGGCTTTTCGTTTGCGCTCTTCTTGCGCGGCACGAGTGCTAGTATAACAAAATCCGCGTACGAACACAATTCGTCATTCTTTCATATTCTGCGTATAATTCACTATGTCATCGTTTAGTGTTCTTTATTCTGATATTTCTTTCTTGTTTGTTGAATATCTCTCGAAATCTCTCGAAATCGCATCGATATAAAAAATGATTCGGCGCCCTCTCGGACGCCGAATCGTTATTGCCGTTCGCTTTGTTTTACAAGCTCTTTTAACCTACCTTGTGCAGGATATAATAGAGGCGCTCGCCGGCCTTGCTGCTGTTCGTGCCGCAGGTCACAACGGTGAGAAGCTTATCGTTGTCGCCCACCTTTACGCCAAGATCGATCTCGGACTTGCCGATCTGCTCGTCGATCCACGTACGAATCTCTTCTTTGCTCTTGGTCTTTTCGGTATACAGGGTATCCAGCTTTTCAGACCAGCCCATATCGCCCTTATAGAACCAAATCGCGTCATAGAGGGTATCCAGATTGGTCTTTTCCGTCTTCTCCGTCGTGCAATACACGGAGAATACCTCCCAAAGGCCTTCCTCGCCCAATATGTTGAGATCCCATACGCGGCCGCTGTACTCCTTGAGGTTCGGCAGCGCCGCCGCGTCGAGAGACGCGCCGCACTTCTCGTACAAGCAGGTGGTTCTGCCCATATTCGCGTCATAGATATGGTGCAGATCGTGGAACATCGCGGTGGGATCGCCGGGCTTATCAGCCGCACGCTTACGGTTGTTATGCCCCGTAAAGGCGTAGAACTGCCCCTGTCGCGCCTCGTTGTAATACATATAGATGGAGCCGGTGGCGTCCTTTTTGTCGTCCCACGTATAGTTATTATAGTGGTAATCCTTGGTCGCCTTCATGATGGGGAAGTCGATCAGCGTGCCCGGGAGCTGTACCCAGCCCGTAACATCGTCGTTGGTTCCCTTCGCCGTAGCGATCTTTTCATCATAGGTGTGACCCGTAGAGGCGCTGCGGAACTGCGGTATGCCCGCGCTGGGGTTCGCAATATACGCCTTCACGGCATCCACGGAGGAGGTCATTACGTCGCCGTTTACGGAGACATAGATACCGGCTGCCGCAAGGTTCATGCCGGACGCCTCCACATTGCTAAGGATGTAGTTGTTGATCGTGCTGGCGTCCGTATCGTCGATGACGCCGTTGCCGTCCACATCGCCGCGGATCACGATGGTGCCTACGGCGGCGCCGTCTACCATCGCCTGCGCGCCGGTGAAGACCACGTCGTCCGCGCCGACCGTCGTCGTACCGTCGAGGGATTTAAGCTCGGCGCTCTCCGTATTGTACATATCGTTCAAGATGGCGATCACGCGGCTCGCCTTATCGCCCACGCCAAAGCCTACCAGGAACCCGTTGTCATTATAGGGACGCAGAATCCATGAGCTGGTGCGTATCTGATACGCGTCGTTGCTGCCGATACCCGTGACCATACCGTCCTTATTCATGATCAGCGCATGTCCGTTGCCCGCGCTGCAGCTTACCGCGTTCGCAACCGCGCTGACGTCGTCGGCAGCATCCGTTACCACGGTACCGTCGTTTTTAACGCCCACGGTAATGCCCTCGCCCGCAGCGATCGTCTTAAGATTATTCCAGCCGGAAAGCGCCTGCTGACCGGTGGTCTGCACCGTACCGTCCGCCTTTACGGCAAGCACGGAGGTTTTGTTGGTTGAAATCGCCGTGCAGCCCGACCAGCCCGGATCGGCCTGATCGCCGGTAACGACCACGGAGCCATCCGTTTTCAATGCGACGACGTGCTTGCCCGCGGCTTGAATATCCGCAACTTCCGTCCAGAACGGCGCGTCGCCCACATCGCCGACGCCCATCACATAACCGTCGTTCGTAAGACCGACGATGATGCCGTCGCCCACAGCGACCTTCTTTACGTTCGTCCATGACGCAAGGTCTTCTATCCCGGGAACAGCCGCGCCGGTATACACCACCGTGCCGTCTTCCTTGACGCCCACGGACAGGTTATCGCCTGCCGCCGCGTACACGATGTTCTGCCACGTGCTCACATCACACTGGCCGTCCGTATTCTGGCCTGTTGCGATCACGGTGCCGTCCGTGCGAACGCCAAGCGAAAAGGCGTTGCCGGCGACGGTCATGCCGCTGCCGTAGCCATGCTCGCTTACCTCCACCTCGGCGGGCGGCGCGGAGGCCTCCGGTTCGTCGTCAAAGCCGATAATATCGACTGTCTCGGCTTCCTGCCCCTTGCAGCCGAATACGCTCACCATCATGAGGGCCGCAAGCAATATAACAAGCAGTTTCTTCATTATTATATTTCCTCCAAAATAAGGGTACGCCCCTTTTCATTCTACGGTATCATACCATAAAACCCGCGCCGTGCAAATAGCCTCGGCGCGGATTCACAATCCGTTCATAAACTTGTTGGGGAATGGTAATAATTTGTGCTATCATACCGGCTCCACAGCTCACGCTGCCATCCGCTACTCTGTCGTTATTTTTACCAGCGCGGTGTTGATTCGATGGCCGGCGCCTGTCGTGGTATAAACAGCGTCCGGCGTGACAAACTTATCGTCCTCCGCCCATATACATACGCCAAAATCGCCCGCGTTAAACGCCCAAAGACTATAGGGCACTTTCATAGCCTTGCAGGCGGCGGTAATCATCGTATAATAGCTTTCCTGTTCCTCTTCCTTTATGTAAGCAGAGCAGCCATACTCCTGAAGCATCCATCTTACATTGTTTTCTTCCGCCCATTGACGATAGGCGTCCAACCTGTCGGCAATCTCATTCTTGCATGCCTTCAAATCCAGCTTCGCGCCGGGTTCCGTATTGGTGCTTTCATTGGCATACATATGGAATCCTATAGCTAGATTGTTTGCCTTCAGGTCGCCAAGGTTCTTAAGCCCCCTTGTGCTATAATCCAGAGCGTCAACGAAGATCAGCCTGTCCGGCGTAACCGCCTGAATTTCATCAATGGCTTCATTCATCAAACGGATATAAACGTCTTCAGATTCGCTAACAAACGCGGGCGGTTCATTGTAGAGATTAAAGCTCAGCGCTCTTGTGTCAACATCCGCATATCGATTGGCTATGATGCTCCAAAACCTTACAAACAGCTTCTGCGCTTGTGAATCCGGCGTAAACAGTTCCTGTCTGATCGCTTCTTCATCGCCGCCGATCATTAACCCGCCCGGCGTTGAATGACAATCCAAACACACATGCAGATTGTGTTGGATGCACCATGCAATCAGCTGATCCAAGTTTTCATATTGCCCCGCATTCAGCATGTCGATATTGCCATGAAAGTCTTGACCGGCATATCTAGGCGACAGATAGGCGTCCTCCGTGAAGAAATATCTTGTATCGACGGAAACGCGCACGAAATTATATCCCGCTTCCGCAATCTCCAGCACGGTGTCTTCATCGAACAAGGTTTCCTTCATCGTTTCCTCGGAAACCTTTTCGGGATCGGCTTCCACAATGACCCATGGCCACGCGTACTCCGCTTTGTCAACGATATGCGTACCTCTCCAGTCCGGCAATTCTGCGCTTACATCCGGAAATCCCTTCGCTTTCTCTTTTAGCTCTTGGGATATCCGATTGGCGCCGGCTTCCGCAGGCTCGTTTTCCGCAGGTTCGGTTTCTTCCGAGCTTTCCGCTTCCGCCGTTTTCTCTTGTGTTTCCTCTGGCGCGATCGTTTCTTTTGCTTCCATTGCCGGCGTCTCCGTTTTTACAGGTTCTGTCACGTTTTGGGGCGCGCAGGCGCAAAGCAATAATGCGGATAGTATTACGAAAAACAGTTTTTTCACAGTAATCTCCATTCTGCGTTTAGGCGTTCTGTTCCTTTTGTATTTCATTACGGTTGCAGATAAAGGCTCGACTCGATTATACCATATAGACGCGCGATTTTTCTTTGCTTTCCCGCTATTCACATGCTTTTATTTGTCTTTTCATCCTTCGCCGTGCCTGAAAAAAGACGCTTTTAGATTTGAGTCTAAAAGCGCCTTCATCTTGCCAGTGATATCTGTGCGGAAATCGAATCAGCAGCGGGCTTACTTGTCCACCGGCTTCATCGTGGGGAACAAAAGCACGTCGCGTATCGTCGCGCTGTCCGTCAGCAGCATCACGACGCGGTCGATGCCGATGCCGATCCCGCCTGTGGGCGGCATGCCGTATTCGAGCGCCAAGCAGAAGTCCTCGTCGATCATCATGGCTTCGTCGTCGCCCTTTGCGCGCTCCTGCGCCTGCTGGACAAAACGGCCGCGCTGATCGATGGGATCGTTAAGCTCGGAGAAGGCGTTGGCGTATTCATGGCCGGCGATGAAAAGCTCAAAGCGCTCCGTGATACCGGGAACGCCGGGTTTGCGCTTGGTAAGCGGGGATATCTCCACCGGATAATCGATCACAAAGGTGGGCTGGATCAGCGTATCCTCCACAAACGCGTCGAACGCCTCGGCGAGTATCTTTCCCTTGGTGATGGTTTTATCCTCAAAGGTCATATCGAGCTTGTCTTTCGCCAGCGCGCGGGCTTCCTCGTCCGTCGCGCAGGCGAGAAAATCGCAGCCCGTCTTCGCCTTCACCGCGTCCCGCATGGTAACGCGCGCAAAGGGGGCGGTCAGGTCGATATCCATGCCCTGATACTTGATCTTGGTCGTGCCGTTGACCAGCATGCAGGCGTGCGATATAAGATCCTCGCTAAGCGCCATCATGCCGTGGTAGTCCGTGTACGCCTGATACAGCTCGAT
>JAQVRG010000143.1 GCA_028701165.1 Eubacteriales bacterium
CAGCTCCGCCTGCGTATGCGTCCCGCCCGCGCGTTTCTTGAGAATCAGATCAACCATGCGCATATGGCCTGCTCCTCCTAGTGTAATCGATATTAGGGAACCTCTGAATAAAGAGGTGTTATTAAGCCAGCAATCTGCAAATTCACCGAATTTGCGCTGTAAATGGCGTTGAGGAGTGGAATTTTGCTCAATCTTCGCTCTGATTCTGTTGGATTTCTGCCAAAATGGCAGACTTCTCCTATGTTATGCCATGGATAGTTTTCGCCCGGCAATAGCAAGTGAGTATAGATTAGCACATGCAAACATTGCATATAAACGATTCTCGTTTTTCTTCAACCCGCGGTATACTGTTTTCTTGTATCCAAACTGACACTTAATGATTCGGAATACGTGCTCAACTTTACAGCGAATAGAGGATTTACGGTTTTCAATGTATCTCTCCCAGTCAATTGCATTGTCGCTAACATGTGGCAGCCGTCCGGGGCGACGATTGATTCGAAAGTCGATTTTAGAGTAGTTGTCATCGTTTGCTATTTCCGGTCGCTTCTGGATGCCAAGATAGCCGGAATCGCCATAGACTACCTTATCATCATTACGAAGCAATGCCGATGCCTGTGTAATGTCGTGCTCATTGGCTGCTGTTACTGTTATTGTGTGAACCAGTCCGCTCCCGGCATCCACACCGGCATGGCATTTCATACCAAAGCGCCATTCATTTCCTTTTTTAGTCTGATGCATCTCCGGATCACGTGCTTTTTCGGCATTCTTCGTGGAACTGGGCGCGTTAATGATGGTCGCGTCTACAATCGTTCCACCTTTCATCATATGTCCGGTTTGTACCATTACGCGGTTGATTGCTTCAAAGAACAGCTTATTGACTCCGTTGACCTCCAGAAGATGCCTAAATTTACACAAAGTCGTTTCATCCGGTACTGATTCTTTCTGAAAATCAATCCCCGTGAACTTGCGCATGGCGTAGCTGTCATAGATAGAATCCTCTGTTGCTGGATCCGACAGATTGAACCATATCTGTAGCAGGTACATCCGCAACATTTTCTCAATTCCCATAGGCGGACGCCCTCGTTTTCCGCTGGGGTAGTATGGCTCAATTATTTTGACCCATTCGTCCCAGGGGATGATTTCGTCCATGATTTCGAGAAATTCTTCCCTTTTCGTCTTCTTTTTTCTGCAACTGTATTCAATATCTGTAAACGTTTCCTGGTTCATCTGTAACTCCTGCAACTTTTTTTCTATTATACCATATTTATACCATATTCGGCGGTATTGATTAAATCAGAGGTTCCCTAGAATGAAGAAACTGTTGGCACTGGCACTGGTCCTCGCTATGGCTCTGTCCTTAGCCGCCTGCGCAGCTCCCGCTGCTCCCGCCCCCGCCGCCGAGCCCGCCGAGCCCGCCGCTCCCGCCGCCGAGCCTGCCGCTCCCGCCGCCGAGCCCGCCGCTCCCGCCGCCGCAGAACCCGTAACCAAGAAAGTCGGCGTCTGCATCTACAAGTTCGACGATAACTTCATGACCCTCTATCGTCAGGAAATCGAAAGCTACTTCAAGTCCCTCGAGACCGACGCTGTGAAGTACGAAGTCACCATCGTCGATGGTAAGGGCGACATGGCCGAGCAGACCAACCAGGTTGATACCTTCTTGGCGCAGGGCGTTGACGTATTGATCGTCAACCTCGTACAGTCCTCTTCCGCCGCCACCATCACCGACAAGTGCAAGGCCGCCGGCGTTCCCGTTGTTTACATCAACCGTGAGCCCAGCGCCGACGACATGAAGGCGTGGGATAAGATCTGCTACGTTGGCGCCGATGCTCGTCAGAGCGGCACCTATCAGGGCGAAATCGTTCTTGGTCTTGCCGATAAGGGCGACGCCAACGGCGATGGTACCGTAAGCTATGTCATGATCATGGGCGACCCCGAGAACGTGGATGCGCAGTATCGTACCGAGTTCTCCATCAAGGCCCTGACCGACGCCGGCGTGCAGGTTGAAGAGCTCTTCAAGCAGCGCGGCGATTGGGATCAGGCGAAGGGTCAGGAACTGGCCGCTAACGCTCTGTCCCAGTTCGGCGATAAGATCGACGTTATCTTCTGCAACAACGACGGTATGGCTCTTGGCGCCTATCAGGCCATCGTTGCCGCCGGCCGCAAGGTTGGCGAGAACATCTACCTCCTCGGCGTTGACGCTCTGGACGAGTGCGTTGAGATGGTAAAGAGCGGCGAGATGACCGGTACGGTTTTGAACGACCACATCGGCCAGTCCCACAAGGCTGTTGACGTTGCTATCAACTACATGAACGGCGACGCCGTCGAGACCTACAACTGGGTTGATTACCAGAAGGTCAACTGATCCGATTGAACGATGCGGAAATTGCGTGTGAGCCCTCACACGCAATTTCCTTACGTTTTGCAAATCATTCATTAAGGGGGCACTATGTCGGAGTATATTCTGCAAATGCAAGGGGTATCCAAGACCTTCCCCGGCGTGAAGGCGCTTGACAACGTATCCCTGAACCTTCGTCCCGGTACCGTTCACGCCCTGATGGGCGAAAACGGCGCGGGCAAATCCACGCTTATGAAATGCCTGTTCGGCGTCTATTCCATGGACGAGGGACAGATTCTCTATAACGGCCAGCCCGTCAAGATCAGCAATCCCTTTGAGGCGCTTCAGCTCGGTATCGCCATGGTGCATCAGGAGCTGCAGCCCATACCGGAGCGCCCGATCTGCGAAAACATCTATTGCGGCCGTTACCCGAAAAAGAAAATTCTTGGCTTTATCACCACGGTGGATCAAAAGGTGATGTACGCCAATTGCAAATCACTCTTGGAAAGCCTTGGCATGGATTTCGACCCCAACGCCAAGCTCGGCACGCTTTCCGTCTCCCAAATGCAGCTGATGGAGATCGCCAAGGCTGTTTCCGCCAACGCGAAGATCGTGATTATGGACGAACCCACCTCCTCGCTTACGCAAAACGAGGTCGAGCAGCTTTTCACCATCATCCGCAAGCTTAAAGAGCAGGGCTGCGCCATCATTTATATTTCTCATAAAATGGAAGAGATCCTGCAAATCAGCGACGAGGTCACGATCATGCGCGACGGTAAATACGTCGGCACATGGCCTTCCAACGAGCTGACCACGGATCTTATCATCACCCGTATGGTCGGCCGCGAGCTTACGAACCTGTATCCCGAAAAGCATAACACGCCGGGCGAGATCGTGCTGGAAGCCAAGGATTACACCTCCATCAACCCGCGCTCCTTTAAAAACGCGGGCTTTACGCTGCGCAAGGGCGAAATCCTCGGCGTGAGCGGCTTGGTCGGCGCGCAGCGCACGGAATTCATGGAAGGCATCTTCGGCCTTCGCAACACCGTATCCGGAACGCTGACCTACCACGGCAAAGAATTGAAGATCCACCGTCCCAAGGACGCCATCAACAGCGGCGTAGCGCTGCTGACCGAGGATCGCCGCGCCACGGGCATTTTCGGCGTGCTTTCCGTAGCGGACAACGTGGCTGTCGCCTCCCTCTCCCAGTACCTCAAGGCCAACATCATGCTGGATCAGAAAAAGATCGATCAGCTCGTGGAGGAGAACATACAGAAGCTTAGCATCAAAACGCCCAGCGGCAAAACGCTCATCAAATCTCTTTCCGGCGGCAACCAGCAAAAGGTCATCATCAGCCGCTGGCTTGCCAACGATCCCGACGTGTTCATCATGGATGAACCCACGCGCGGTATCGACGTCGGCGCAAAATACGAGATCTACTGCATCATCGAGCAGCTGGCGCGCGAGGGAAAGAGCATCATCATGATAAGTTCCGAAATGCCCGAGCTTATCGGCATGGCGGATCGCATCATGGTCATGTGCGACGGCCGCGTGACCGGCTTTGTGGAAAAAGAAGACATGAACCAGGAAACCATCATGGAACTGGCTACACGTTTCGCATCCTAAACGGAGGAAGAAAGATCATGGAATTAAGCAATGCAAAGAAAGTAAAGGAATTTATCCTCAACAACGCGGTCATTATACTCATGCTGGCCGCCGTAGCGGTGGTAGGGTGTCTTAGAGACAACTTCTTCTCCGCCTACAACGCCAAGAACCTCATCTCCAACACCGCCGCGCGTTTCATCGTGGCGCTGGGCGTATCGGGGTGCCTCATCACCAAGGGCACGGACCTTTCCGCCGGCCGTATGGTGGGTCTTGCCGCTTGCCTATCCGCAACGTTCATGCAGCGCTTCGATTATACCAGCAAGGTATATCCCGATATGCCGGAGCTTCCCATTCTCGGCGTTTTCGTGGGCGTGGTGCTCATCTGCATGGTGTTTGGTCTTGCAAACGGCATGGTCGTATCCCTCTTGAACGTGCCCGCCTTCATAGCGACGCTGGGCATGCAGACCGTGGTCTACGGCATATGCCTCGTCTACACCGGCGCGCAGCCCATCGGCGGCTTACGCGCGGATTACACGAACATCTCCTCCGGCTCCCTCTTTGGCATCACATGGATACCGTATCTTGGCATCATCGCCTTGATCTTGGGTCTTATCATGTGGTTTGTCTACAATAAGACGCCGCACGGCAAGCACATGTACGCCATCGGCGGCAATGAGAGCGCGGCGGAGGTATCCGGTATCAACACCACCAAGACCAAGCTGATCATCTACGTCACGGCGGCGGCACTCTACGGCATCGCGGGCTTCCTCTACGGCGCGAAGTCCGGCGGCGCGTCCGTCAACCTTGGCCAAGGCTACGAGCTGGAAGCCATCGCGGGCTGTACCATCGGCGGCGTTTCCACCAACGGCGGCGTTGGCCGCATCTCGGGCATCCTCGTAGGCGTTCTGGTATTCGAGCTTTTGAAGATCGCCATGCAGTTTATGGGTCTTGAAACCTCCTACACCTACATCGTACA
>JAQVRG010000144.1 GCA_028701165.1 Eubacteriales bacterium
AGAAGCAGGTAGCCGATATGATGGGCATTTCACAAAGCTACATTTCGCGGCTGGAAAAACACATCATCAAGGCGCTGCGGGAGGAAATGGCGGCTATGCAATAGAAAGGAAGAAAATCGCTGCATTCCTTTTGTCCAAACGTGAGAATCCTATGGTAAAAGAGAAGACTTGTAGTATAATAAGCGGGTACAAGTTTGCTTTTTAACGACGGAGGGATCAAACGAATGGATAATACGATAGCCGAACAAGCGAAAACGGCGCTTATGGAGCTTTTTGAAGCGGCGGATACGCTGCGGGCGGGCGATATTCTTGTGGTGGGCTGCTCCACCAGCGAGGTGATGGGCGCATGTATCGGCACGGCCTCCAGCGCCGAGGCTGCGCAGTCTATCATGCGCGGGCTGTATGAGCCGATCAAAGCAAGGCGGCTCTTTCTTGCGGTACAAGGGTGTGAGCACCTCAACCGCTGCTTGGTTGTGGAACGCGAATGTATGGAGCGCTATGCTTTGCAGCAGGTTTGGGTAAAACCCCAGCCGCACGCGGGCGGCGCATTCGCTACCCTTGCCTACGAGACGTTTTCCGACCCCGTCATGGTGGAGGATCTGCGGGGAAGGGCGTCCGCGGGCATGGATATAGGCGGTACGTTTATCGGCATGCACATGCACCCGGTCGTCGTGCCGATCCACGCGCAGACGCGCAGGATCGGACAAGCCAACCTCACCATGGCGCGCACGCGCCCCAAGTACATCGGCGGGCCCAGAGCGGTCTATGAGGACATGTCCGTGCGCTGAGCTTGCCATAAGCAGAGAAAATAAGAGTTGCGCTTTTTGTGCGAATCCGTTATAATAGACAAGGTTAATCATATGCTTTGGGTCTGTGGTTGCAAGTCGATGCCAGTCGCAGGCGAAGCGATCCACGTAAGCCGGTAAAATACCGGTGAGCACGGTGCGGCTTAGAAGTAAGTCCGACCGTCGCGCAAGCGGCGAGAGAATGGGTAGTGGGAGACGGAAACGTCCAGTAGCGAGAGTTCCGGTCGGCGAGTGTGGGGTCAAAGACCAGGTCAGCCAAGGCTGTGATGAACTAAAAAAAATCTTTACAAGGGGAAAAACACAATGTTCGAGGACAAAACTTTGGTATGCAAGGATTGCGGCAAGGAATTCGTTTTCACCGCGGGTGAGCAGGAGTTCTATGCGGAAAAGGGATTCCAGAATGAGCCCATTCGCTGCAAGGAGTGCAGGAACGCGCGCAAGAGCCAGCGCAACGGCGAGCGTGAGATGCATGACGCTGTGTGCGCACAGTGTGGTGCTCCCACCAAGATCCCGTTCCTTCCTAAGGATGATCGTCCGATCTATTGCTCCGCTTGCTTCCAGGCACGTAAAGAGCAGGGCCTTAGGTAAGCCTTCGGTTCCTCAACAACAGCGCGAAAGCGCCCGACAGCTTGGCTAATCCCCTTTTTCCCAATATAGCGGATAAAACGGTGAATTAGAGAAAGCAAAAAAGCTCCGAAATCCTCGGAGCTTTTTTTGTTTGCCTTCAGTCGTTGCTATAACCGTCGGGGTTGTTGTGCTGGAAGTTCCAGCTGTCCTTGCACATATCGGCAAGGCCGCGCGTCGCTTCCCAGTGCAGTCCTTCGCGCGCGTGGGCGGGATCCGCAAAGCAAGCGGCGATATCTCCCGAACGGCGGGGCTTTATTGCATAAGGGATGGCATGGCCGCAGGCGGTTTCATAGGCGTGCACTATGTCGAGCACCGAATAGCCGTGACCTGTGCCCAGATTGAAGGTATAAACGCCCGGAGCGGTCAGCGCCTTGAGCGCCGATACATGTCCCTCCGCCAAATCGCACACATGGATGTAATCCCGAACACCCGTGCCGTCCGGCGTGTCGTAATCGTCGCCGTAGACGGGCAGATAATCGAGCTTTCCCACGGCGACTTGCGCGATGAAGGGCATGAGGTTGTTGGGAATGCCGTTGGGGTCTTCGCCGATCATCCCGGAAGGATGCGCGCCAACGGGATTGAAATACCGCAGAATCGAAACGCGGAGCGCGGGATCGGCATGCGCCACATCGCGCAGGATATCTTCGATCATGAGCTTGGTGCGGCCGTAGGGGCTTGCAACGTGCAATGCCGCGTCCTCGCGTATGGGCAGAGAGGCGGGATCGCCGTAAACCGTCGCGCTGGAGCTGAACACGAACGAGTGCACGCCGTATTCCTGCATGGCTTTGAGCAGATTCAATGTGGATTTCAGGTTGTTGTCAAAATAGAGCAGCGGTTCATGAACGGATTCGCCGACAGCCTTCAATCCCGCAAAGTGGATCACGGCCTCGATATCCGTATTTTCGGCAAAGAGCTTAAATGTTTCCGCTTCGCTTCGCAAGTCGCATAGCGCAAAAGGAACGTCCTGCCCGGCAAGCTTGCAAATACGGCGTAAAGCCTCCGGCTTGCTGTTGACATAATTGTCTGCAATCAGTACGTCATAGCCCGCGTCAAGCAGGGCGAGAACCGTATGGCTGCCGATATAACCGGTGCCGCCGGTTACAAGAATACGCATAGAATTCCTCGCTTTCATAGTTGCTATATATGATTTGCAGCGCAGAGCTGCCGTATCCGTGATGGTGCGGGACTATTGTCCCGCCGCTTTGCGCACCTGATTCATGTGCTCTACATCGGGCAAGGCGCCTACATGGGACAGACTATCGGAAAAATAGACGCATACATGGCCTTCCATATCGTTGGCGGGCACCGTATCCTGCCCGTGCGGTTCTCCCTGCATGGAAGCGGCGATAAGCCGATCACCCACGTGTATGACGACGGGGCGCTTGGAATAATTGAACGCGCCGCCGAAACAGGTTAAAAACATTTGCGTATCCGCAGGCGTAACACATTCCATTTCCGCGTGCGCGTTTACGCTTACAAGAATCATGGAAAAGGCGTTGCCCGTATTAAAATCGGTAAAGCTGTAGGTGGAGCCCTCGCTCAAGAGCTCCTTGATCTCGTTCCACGAAACGATACTGCCTACGACGGCGGGCGTGCCGGTAAGCTGCGGCCCAAAGGGGATGGATGCGGTAATATCGACGCGTTTTGCGGTGTGTGAAAAAAGGATATCCATGCTTTGCGCGCCGATGCTTCCATCCGCCATGATGGATTGGCCGTTTGCGTCCACCTGCATCTGCTGAAAGGCGATGGCTGCCTTTACGGACATGTTTTGAAAGCTTCCAGTGGGTTTATAGTTGAAATAACCCAATTCCCGAAGCCTAAGCTGTATGCGCGCGACGCGCTCACCTGTGCTTCGGTAGGTGATAAGCTCACTTTGTTGCGTTTCCTGTGCGCCGTCCGGGCTTGGCGTGGGCTCTGCCGAGGTAAAGGACGGGCAGAGTAACAGCGCGCATAAAACCGCCAGAAGAACAATTTTTCGCATGCGTACAGTATAGCACATTCATGAAACGCAGTACAAGACGGGTTTAAGGAAGGTCTGTGGGTATGAGGTTGAGCATATCCTCCTCGTTGGCGACGTTGGTGTAAACCTGCGGAACCTCGCCGACAAGCACGCTTTCACAGATAGCCGCCTCGGCGCTGACGTGAACCGTTTCCGTAAAGCCGGGCAGGATCAGTTTCACGGCGGAGGAAAGCTGCAAATTTACCCTGTAGAGCGTCTGATTGATGCCGGCGGAAACGAATTCGGAGCTATAGGCGCTTTGCACGCTGCCCACAGGCGTGAAGCTTACATACAGCAAGGGGCCGCGTCCCGCGAGAAAGGATATGCCCGTGATGGTGCCCAAGGGGACGGAGATGCCCTGCTGTCCCAAGGCGGCGATGCGGCGCTGCGCTTCCTCCGCGCAATCGGCTGCCAGCATGTTCATATTGCGCGTATTTGCCTGTAAAAGATATACATGCTCGCCGTTATCCTGCACTTCCACAAGCTGCGCGTAGGCGCGGTCGTCGTCCATGGCGGATAGTATGGCGTCGTTCATCGCCTTGGCGGAAGCGGCGCGTATCTTGGATTCCGCCTGCGCTGTGATGGCGGGACGCATATTCGCGTTGAGATAGAGAAACAGTGCCGCTGCGAACAACGCGGCGACAAGCGCGATGATGCGCAAACGGCGTTTAAACAGGCTTGTTTTGCGCACGACCACTTCTTGCTCCATGAAACCATCCTTTCATCCAAATGTGAATATTGGGTTAAATCTCACCGATGCGAGGCGTGCCAACGGTTGAGGCGGCGGCTTTTCTATGCTATACTTATGCGGGGAAAATCGGAAAGGCGACAAGTATGGAAGATAACGGGAAATTTCCTGAAAAAGCAATGGAATGGCTGGCGGATTGCTGGGATGTGATCCGGTCGTTTTTTGTGAATCTTTTTACGCCCGGCGCGCATCATGGCGAGGAAACGCTTGTGCCGCGAACGGGTGAGCGCTCTTTTATACTCTCCATCCTTTTCATGTCGATCAAGATATTGGCGCTTGTGATCGTGCTTGTGGGCGTGGCTTGCTTCGGCTTGGGCATGGGCGTTGCCAAAGCCTATGTGGATACGACGCCGGAGCTGGACATATCCCAACTGACCCGCAGCGATCAAACCTCCTTTATCTATGACAGGGACGGCAATCTGATTACCACCTTTGCGTACATGGAGTACCGCGACTGGGCGGATATCGACGAGATACCGGATATGCTGATCAACGCCGTGATCGCGGTGGAGGATGTGCGCTTTTACAAGCATGACGGCTTGGATTTCAAGCGCCTTTTTTCGGCGGTGGTGAATACGCTTCGCAACGCGGATACCCACGGCGGCAGCACGCTGACCCAGCAGCTTATTAAAAATAAGATACAAACCAAGGAACAATCTTATAAAAGAATGATACAAGAAGCGTATCTTTCCCTTTAAGTC
>JAQVRG010000145.1 GCA_028701165.1 Eubacteriales bacterium
ATTGGGAGACGGCGGCATCTTCGCCTTGCCGGCCTTCACATTCCCCAGAGTCAGCTGGGCAGCGGTAGCTGCCATCATGCCCATCGCCATAGCCACGATACCCGAATCCACCGCGCATATCTACCAGCTTGACATATATGTTGACGACCTGGCGCGCAAGAAGGGCAAAGGCAAGTACGGTATCGACAAGCTGCTTGACCGCAACCTGATCGGCGACGGTCTTTGCGACATGGTCTCAGGTGTTGTAGGCGGCCCCGCGGGCACCAACTACGGCGAGAATATCAGCACCATGGCGATCACACGGGTTTTTTCCGTACCGGTTCTCACGCTGGCCGCTATCATCGCCATGGTCATCTCCTTCTTCACCCCGCTGATCCGCACCATCTATGGCATTCCCGTTGCGGTCATCGGCGGCTTGGAGATCTATCTTTTCGGCGCCATCGCTGCGCAGGGTATCGCGATTATGATCGACAAAAAGGTGGACATGTTCTCCTCCAAAAACATCGCCGTGATCGCCTCTATTATGGTGATCGGCATCGGCGGCAATTATGCCTTTGGCGGCAACATTCCCTTCTTTGGGATGCAGATTCCCTGCATCGCCGGCGCAGCTGTGTTTGGAATCCTTCTAAACCTGCTGCTAAGCATCGGCGAGAAGAAGGGCAGCGTTTGACGATCGCTGCATACAGATGCGCGCAATTACCGTCACAAAGGGGCTGTAGCTTTTTCGTTTTGCTACAGCCTTTGCTTATGTTCGAGGTTTCTATTCAAGCATTGCCCGTATAGTATCCGCACATTCCTCAGCGATGTCGGCTATCGCTGTTTCGCGCCATTCAGTGCGTTGCGCAATACCAAAACGGGGCGCTTTCCATGGGCGTCGTTCGGATCAGTATCAAAAGCTGTTTCGACTTTCATGCTCGTTATAACCCATTATAACCATTTGACAAATTGGTTATAATGGGTTATAGTGCGTGTATCGGAGTTGCGAGGATGAACGAAATAGATACCAATGAAAGAATCAACGAATTGGAGAAGCAACTCTCTGCGTTCCCCAAGGGCAGCCTGGTCTATAAAAACATCAACGGCAAAAGATGGCCTTACCTCCAATGGACAGAGGGCGGGAAATCTAAGTCGCAGTTCGTTAAGGAAGAAGACTTAGATACCGTAACGGCGCAAGTCGAGCAAAGGAAAGCCTTGCAGGCAGAGCTTAGAGAATGGAAGGCGCAGAGCCGAAAACTGCTTAAGGCAAAAACAGCTTTGCCACATAGCCATGAATTTTCGACCAATGTCCGCACGGGTGAATCTTTGCGACGGTTTTCGAGCTCCGTGCTTGATTATCGAAAAAGAGAATGCTATCAGACGCTGCATGATTTTGTTTACGGTGATATACAGGATAGGGTCTTTATACTCTATGGACTTCGCAGAACGGGCAAGACAACGCTGATCCGGCAGATACTTGCTAAGATGAATGACGCCGACATTCTAAGGTCCGCGTTCGTTCAGATAACCGTAAAGGATACGTTGGCTGGTATCAACAGGGATTTGAAGTACCTAGAAGAGCATGACTACAGGTTCATCTTCATTGACGAGGTCACTTTGATGGAGGATTTCATTGAGGGCGCGGCACTGTTCTCGGATGTGTTCGCAACGTGCGGCATGAAGATCGTGCTATCCGGTACGGATTCCCTTGGCTTCCTGTTTGCAGAGGATTCGCAGCTCTATGACCGCTGTGTGTTTTTGCATACGACTTTTATACCGTATCGGGAGTTCGAGCGCGTGCTTGGCATAAGAGGCATCGACGACTATATCCGCTACGGCGGAACCATGAGCATGGGCGGCGTGCATTACAATATGGATCAGGCTACCTTCGCTACGCCAAAGAGCACGGACGAATATGTGGACAGCGCCATCGCCCAGAACATCCAGCACTCGCTTAGAAATTATCAGGATGGCGGGCATTTTCGCCATTTGCAGGAACTGTATGAGAAGAAGGAGCTCACCAGCGCTATCAACAGAGTCATTGAGGATATCAACCACCGGTTCACGCTTGATGTGTTGACGAGAGATTTCCGTTCAAGTGACCTTGGGATTTCTGCGCGCAATCTAAGAAGAGACCGGGATCATCCTGTCGACATACTTGATAGGGTAAATATCGAGTCAGTTACAGAAAATCTAAAGAAAATGCTTGAGATCAGAAACCATGGCGAACAGAACGTCAGCATACAGGAGGAGCACAGTATCGAGATCCGGGAGTATCTTGAAGCCCTTGATCTGATCGAAAACTGCCCCATCGAGACTGCGGAAATTGATGCAAAGCCCATAGAGCGCATCCTGTTCATGCAGCCGGGAATGCGGTATTCCCAAGCACAGGCATTGATACAGTCGCTGTTAAAAGACGCGCAGTTTGCAGCCATGAGCGAGCATGATAAAAGCGTAGTTGTTGAACGTATCCTACAAGAGGTACGCGGACGAATGATGGAGGATATCGTACTGCTCGAAACCCTGAAAGCAGCAGACAAACAGCGTCGTGTGTTTAAGCTGCAATTCGTCACAGGCGAGTTTGACATGGTCGTTTACAACGAAAAAGCAAACACCTGTGCGATCTATGAGATCAAGCACAGCGATCTGATTGTGAGCGAACAATACCGTCACTTGATTGACGAAGATAAGAACGTGAAGACAGAACGCCGGTTTGGAAAGATCACAAACCGGATCGTCTTATACCGTGGCGATGATCTGCTGCTCGACAACGGAATCGAGTATTGCAATGTTGAAGAATATCTGAAGTCGCTTGGCTGAATTCAGATCGCGGCACGCATGATCCAAAGTTAGCTGCGCCCTCGCCGGCCGGGCGCGGTACGGAATTACTGCGCGTGCAGTCGTTTCACTCACGACCAGACGCGCTTTTCTTTCGTCACATCGTTGAGTACTTCGCGGCGGCGTCCTCTTCCCCGTTCTCTGTGATATATGTCCCCGCCGTTTTATCCTTGCACAGCGCGCGCCCTACGAAAAGCTTCACACCATGCTTTTTCGCGATCTCCACGCTGCGCGTTTCCAGCACCTTTGCGCCCGATTGCGCCATGGCGATCATGTCGTCGTAGCTTACGGCGTCGAGCTTGCGCGCGCCCGTCACCCTGTTTGGATCGGCGGTGTACACGCCGTCTACGTCTGTATAGATGTCGCAGTCAAACCCAAGCGCCGCGGCGAGCGCCACCGCCGTCGTGTCCGAACCGCCCCGCCCGAGCGTGGTTATATCGCCGTGCGCGTCGATTCCCTGAAAGCCCGCCACGACGGGCACAACGCCGTTTGCAAAGCAGCGCTCCAGCGCTGAAGTATCGATAGCCGTGATGCGGGCGCGGGTGTGCTTGCCGTTGGTGCGCACGCCGCACTGCCAGCCCGTCATGGACATGGCGGGCACGCCAAGCGCGTTGAGCGCCATCGCGATCAGGCTCACGGTCTGCTGTTCGCCGGTAGAGAGAAGCGCGTCCATCTCGCGCGGGCTCAACACGTCGCCCATCTGTTTGGCAAGCGCGATCAGCGCGTCCGTCGTGCCGCCCATAGCGCTTGCGACAACCACGATGCGCCGCCCGCTGTTTGCAACACGCGCAACGCACTTGGCCACAGCCTTGATCTTTTCCGGCGTTGCGACGCTCGTACCGCCGTATTTATAGACCACGCCCCGCGCGGACTCAACATGATTTACAAGCTGCATATGTCCATTCCCTCTCCGCTATTCTTCTTTGTTGCTTATAGCATATGGGAAAACGGCGCGTTTGCCTATAGCATATACTGCTGCTTATGTGGTAAAAATCACATGTCGTCTATCGCTACGCCGTCGGATCGTCCAACACGCCCATGAACAGCGGTACGCCGCTCTCGGTATCCATGATCGCGTACAGGAAGGGGCTGTCCAATATAAGCTCCGGCTTGGGCTGAGGCGCAGCGGCGCTTGCAAACATCACCATGCCGGTAACGGCGGCGGCCTCCGTCCCCTCCTCGTCCACGATCACCTTGACCTTTTGGAGCACCGTCGAAACAAACAGCGGCTCCGCAACGGGCTTGCCGATGCCGCCAAGCCGCGCGCGGCTGTCGAACATCGTTTCCAAGCCTAGCGCCTTGAGCGTTTCGTTGAGCGTTATATCAAAGGTCGCCGTATACTTGGGCATAAAAAACAGAATATCCGTCTCGCTGGCGGACTGCATATAATCGTGAAGCTGCGATTCCGTCATGCAAGCCGCGAAGGCGCGCGCGCCGCCTTCCTTGGGGCGAAGCGCCACGAAGACCGTTTTGCCGTCGTCATATGGAAGCACAACGCCCTCGGCGTCGGACGCGTCAATGTATTGCCGCCAGCCCGAACCGTTCATGAAGGGCGCTTGCACGCTCTGCCCGTCAGCCTTTATAAAGGCGCGGTCAAAGGTGCTGTTGCCGTCAAACGGACGCTCCCATTTACCTTTAAAATAGACCGTGTTAAAAAGCGCCGCGGCGGCGGACGCGTCCAAGGGCGCGTTGAGCGTCGTGGGGATCATGCCGCGCGTGTTGTCGCTGACCCATCGGTTGATCGCGCGCATCGTTTCCTCCGTCGGCAGATCCGCGGAGAACACCTCCGCGCCGAGCGCTTCCTCGATGCGATCTTTGTACGCCGCGTCCAGCGTGACCTTCTTTTCGTCTATCCACGCGGAATTGGCGAGCGCAAGCTGCGTGCTGCCCCCGGTTTTCGTAAGCGCAGCGCTTAGCGCCTTGCAATACGCGTTGACAGCCTCAACCGTTCCGCCCAGCGCCTTTTCACACTCCCGAAGCGTTTCCTCCTCCGCGCCGTTCATCATCAGCGCAAGGCAGAAGTATGCGGACATCGGCGAAAGCACGGTGTT
>JAQVRG010000146.1 GCA_028701165.1 Eubacteriales bacterium
CCGCGCAGCAACCCGGCCAAGCGCCCGAAGGGCAGGCGGCGCAAGCGTCAACACAGCATGGCGCAGCCCTCCAGCCCGCGCTGCCGCCTCTTACCGGCGGCGCTGAGGACGCGCGCATCGTGCAAAACGCCTTGCAAGCGATCTTCCCCAAGCTTCAGCCGCAGGAAAGCGAGGCGCTGGGCAAAGCGCTCCAGCGCGCCGTACCCGCCCTGCCCGCCCGTGTCGCGGCGCTTGCGGAGGCGGTCTCCGGCAGCGATGCTTCCGCTGCCAAGCAGGTGACGCAGCTTGGCGGCCAGTTCTGCCAGCAGCTGCAATTCGGGAACGAGCTGGGCACGCTTTACTATACGCAGATACCCTTCACGCGCCGCGATCAGCAGGAAAACGCCGAGCTTTACATACTCAAGCGCAACGGCGGCGACAAGAAGATCGATCAGGACAACGCCACCATCGCCCTGTGCCTGCAAACCCGCAACATCGGCCTTGTGGAAGCCCTGTTGCAGGTCAAAGATCGAAGCCTGAGCTTTCGCTTCCGTGTGGAAAGCCAGCAGGCGTGCGAGCTGCTGCGCGCAAACCTCGACGCGCTTCGCACGCGCCCATTCCCTTCGCAGTATCATGTAAAAGATATGAACGTGGGTCTCATGGAGGCTCCCCTCAATCCGGTCAACGCCACCAAAGAAATGCTGAACGCCTTCGGCCAAACGCCCAACAGCGCCGGCGTGGATATTTCTTTATAAGGAGCGGTTATGGAAGAAAAGCAGCGCGAGCGGCGGGGTTTGGCAAAAGCCGTCGCCATCCAATACGACCCCGATACCGACGCAGCCCCCGTGCTGACCGCGGCGGGGCAGGGCTATATGGCGCAAAAAATCCTAGAGATCGCGGAAGAAAACGATATCCCCATCGTCCAAAATAAAGAAGCCGCCGACCTTCTCTCGCAGCTTTCAGTCGGCGACGCTATCCCGCCCGAGCTATATCAGGTCGTGGCGGAAATTCTCATTTTCATTACGGAAACGGACGATAAGGCGGCAAAGAAATTCCGGCTATAGAGCGCCGTATCAATAATAGGTCAAGGGCTTGCTCGTTTCCTCATGGTGCGGCTTAGCCTTGATTTTGTGCGCTGCGTCCAGCATGACCTGATAGAGGCTTATACGGTTTTGTATCGCCGCCTGCTTGCATTCCTCAAAGGCCATGCCCGCCTCCGTCACCACATAGCGGGGCGGTAGCTGGTTAAGCACCAAGGCGCGCGCGTCAAGCCTGCATCTTTCGCACATGCAGCAGCCCTCCTGCTCCATCACCTCGTCTATGTTGTTATCGACGGTCTGTTCCAGCACATTGATCAATTTAAGCATGGTTTTTCCTCCCGTGAAAGCGCCGTCACGCCTTGCTTTGCATTTTCAGCTGATTGAGCAATACGCTCGGCACCATATCCAAGGACGCCTGCCTTGTCACCGCGCCAAGCTTCATAGCCTCCATGGGCATGCCGTATACGACGCAGGATCGCTGATCCTGCCCGATCGTAAAGGCGCCCGCCTCTTTCATTTTAAGCATCCCTTTTGCGCCGTCCGCGCCCATGCCCGTAAGCAATATCCCGACGCCGGCATTGCCCGCCGCCGTTCCCGCGGATTCGAACAGCACGTCTACGGAAGGACAATGGCCGCTCACCTTATCCGTCTCGCCCAGCTTGATCCAATACTTGTCACCCTGCTTGATCACGCGCATCTGCCTGTCCCCCGGCGCTACAAACGCCATCCCCGGCGCGATCTGCTCACCGCCGCGCGCTTCCTGCACGGACATAGCGCATTCCTTATCCAGCCGCTCCGCATACATTCGCGTAAACACAGGCGGCATATGCTGCGTAATCACGATGCCCGGCATATTCCCCGGCAGCGCTTTTAAAACGGCGCTGATCGCCTCCGTACCGCCCGTGGACGCGCCAATGGCAACAAGGGAGCGCGGATTCCATGCCGCTGTTATGCGGCGGGTAAGCGACTGGCTCGCGCCCGCGCCTTCTCGCGCCTTTGGGTTTTTTACAGCCGCAGGCTCGGGTATCCTCGCTTCCGAAGCCGCAACGATCTGCTCGGCCAAGGAATCGATGAACGCGAGCGTATCGCCCGCTTCGGGCTTTGCCACAAAATCCACGGCACCCGCGCGTATCGCCTCAAAAACAATGCCGTTGGCGGCGCTTACCACCACCACGCGCACGGGGTGTTTGGGCATAAGCAGCTTCAGAAAATCCAGCCCGTTCATGCCCGGCATTTCCACATCCAGCGTGACCACATCGGGATTAAGACGGCATATCTTTTCCTCCGCATCCGCAGCGTTGGCCGCCGTTGCGATCACCTCGATATCGGCACGCGCGCGCAGACCGCGCGAAATCGCGGTTCTAAAAAGCGCGGAATCGTCTACAATGATCGTTCGAATACGCTTCTGCTGCATATCGCCTCCAAAGTGATCGCCTATTTCGCGCCGGTCGCCTCGTTGAGCATCATGGGATTCAATTCGGTGATACGCACGCCGTAGTTATCGTCGATGACGACGACTTCCCCGCGAGCCACCTGTATGCCGTTGACCAGCACCTCGACCTCCTCGCCCGCCAGCTTATCCAGCACCACCACGGAGCCCACGTTGAGATCCAGTACCTGCTTGATCGTCTTTCTCGCGCGCCCCAGCTCTACCATGACCTCCATAGGAACGTCCATTAGGCGGTAGATGTTCTGCTGCTCCGAGGTCATGGACTGCGGCACATTGCTAAAGGAGGGATAATCAACCTCCTGCACGTTTATATTGTTTGGATTACGCACGACATTACTGCTCCTTTCCGGCATAACAGGCATGGGCGGTTGTATCGGCTGCGCATACGGCTGCTGACCATACGGCTGCTGACCATACGGCTGCTGCACCGGCTGGCCGTACGCCATCGGCTGCGCCGGCGGCGCAGCATACACGGGCTGCTGTGGATAAGCTGGCTGTTGCATAGGCTGCTGCATAGGCACAGGTTGCTGCATCGGCTGCTGCACAGACATCGGCTGCTGCGCAGGCATTGGCTGCTGCGCAGGCGCCGCAGCCGGCGCTTCTTCAAACAAGGTCGAAAAATCAACCGCGTTGCCGCCGCCTACATTGTTCTCGCCCGTAAAGTCCACGTCGCTTCCAAAGGAAGCGTTGCTGGTATATTCTTCTTCCTCGCTGTTGTTCATTTGCGGATTCAAAAGCTCGTCCGCCAGCTTCTTCGCAAACGAAACCGGCAGCACCTGCATGATCTCGCTTTCAAGAAGGCCCTCTATCTCCATCTTAAAAGCGATCTTTACGATCGGCTCGTCGCCGCTTAAGAGGCTTGTTACAGGCTCGTCGCGTATCAGTATACGCTTAGACACGGGGGTGGATATGTTGACCGTCTTACCCAAAAGCGTTGCAAGCGAGGTGGAGGAGGAGCCGACCATTTGGTTCATGACCTCGCGTATGGCGCTTAGGTGTATCTCATCGAGTACGATATTTTCAGGATCGATGTTGCCGTCGCCGCCCATGAGAAGGTCGGTGATCAACGCCACGTCATATTCCTTGAGCAGCAGCAGGTTGTTGCCTTCGACGCCGTCAATATAGCAGATTTCCACCGCAACAAAGGGCAATACGTGAGACGCCGCCAGCGTCTGCCATGTATGCACGGAAAGCTGCGGCGTCGTGATGCTCACCTGCTTTCCAAGAAGCGTATACATGGTAGTCGCGGCCGTTCCCATGCAGATGTTGCCCATCTCGCCAAGCGCATCCTGTTCGCTCTTGGTAAGATAGTCGTCCATCTCGGGCTTCACGACCTCGGCGGTTTCCTCGATCTGACCGCTGCTGCGAAGAATCGCCTCTATTTCCTCCTGCGATATGATCCTGTTCTCGTCACTCAATGTCTTGCTCCTTCATTATCTTAGCAATCTGGATCACGCGTTCCTGGTGATCGACGCCCAGAACCGCCCGGAATTTGGTTATATCCTCCACGTCTACAAATACGGGATCCTTGATGCGATGATGGGTGCACAGGACGTCGCCTACCTTCATGGCGAGCAGATCGCTCATTTGTACCCGCTCCGGCTTCAGCCGTGCCTTAATGTTCACGATGGTGGAAAGCACATAGGATTCAAGCACCGGATTGGGCTCCTGGTCGCCGCTGCGCGTATCGCCTATGGTCCACGCGATGCTGTTGAGCTTTTTCGCAATAGGCTGCAGCAGCACATGCGGTATGCAGATGGCCATCAAATCCTCCACATTGTCGATGTGGACGTTCATGGTAACGATCGCGGAAGGCTCGTTTGCCGCCGTGACCTGCGTAAACTGCGGGCTTGTTTCGATGCGCTCCAGCTTGGCGTGCAGCACCGCGACCTTCTCCCAAGCGGTATCGAATACGTCAAGGCATTCGTAAAGCACATTGCGCATTACGGCGAAATCGATCTCCGAAAAGGACTTGATCTCGCCCGAATAATCCGCCTCGCCGCCAAAGAGCCTGCCAATAATGCCATACACCACCGAGGGGCTCATCTGAAAGAGCACATTGCCCTTGAGCGGCGTCACCGCGACGACGGCGATCATGGTGGGCTCTGGAATGGAGTTGTTGAATTCACCGAAAAGGCGCTCCTCTACCGACGCCACGGATACCTGACACATGGTACGCAGCAAGCCGGTCAAACGGGTGGAAAGGACGGTGGTATAGTTATCGAATATGGTGCGGAGCGTACGGATCTGATCCTTGGAAAACTTGTTGGCCGTACGAAAATCGTAAGGCCGAACATCCAGTTCTCCCTCCGTTTTCTTCGACGCGCCGTCTTCCATGTCCCCCATATTGAGGGAATTGAGCAGCGCGTCTATCTCGCTTTGTGAGAGTACGT
>JAQVRG010000147.1 GCA_028701165.1 Eubacteriales bacterium
ATCACGCCCATGGGGATCATGATCAGGCACGCGTCGATGATCGCGTCGGCATAGAGCTTCTTGCGCTTTGCCTCCTGCATGGCTAAAAGGATCGCCACGACGATCCCCGTCGCCATCAGCACGCCGTACCAGTATACATTGACAGGGCCTATGGAAAAACAGATCCTGTCCGGGTTTTGCATCATCGTTGTATTCCTCCGCATCATGAATTGTCGCTTGGTCTATTATAACGCCGCCGTCATGAGAAAAAAAGGAAATATCCGAAAGTATATCAAGGCGCGATCTCGTTGATTGCCACGAGGTTTTCCGGCGCGGCCTTTTCCTGCTTGTCAAAATAGTAGGTTAGGATATCCTCGGCGGCAGGCGCGGTTTTCGATCCCGCCCAACCGTTGGGGATGCAGATCACGACCACGATCTCCGGATTTTCCCGCGGGCCGTAGCAAACGAACCAGCCGGTGTTCTCGATATCGGGACGGTCGTTGCTGACCTGCGCCGAGCCGGTTTTACCGGCGATCCGATCCTGATAGGTGGCGGCGAATTCTTCGCTGAACGCGCCTTCGGCGGTACCCGTATCCTCGGGCGAAACGACGGCGGTCATGCCCTGCTTCACAGCCGTCCAAACCTCGGGGGAAACATCCAGCTCGTTGAATACATTCGTTTCATACTGCTTGACGGTTTCCCCTTCGTCGGTCTGTATCTTATCCACGATGCGCGCGTCATACACCGTTCCCTCATTGGCGATGGTGGAAACATAGCGCGCGATCTCGATAGGCGTCACGAGCGTCACCCCCTGCCCCATGCCGGAACGGATGGTGAGCGTGACCTTCCACTGGATCTCGTTAAGATAGGACATGATCTCGTTCACCCACGTCTGCGTCGCCGTAACGCCCTCGGGGATGCCAAGCTCCTCGCTTAGGATGCTTCGCACCTGCGGACCCTTGTTGGTAAGGCTGCCGTCCTGAAGCTGCATGAGGCGCATGGCGCAGCGCGTGATCGCGTTTTCGTCGATCTCCATGGCGCGGCCCGCCACATACTCCCGCAAACGCGTGCAAAGCTTGCTGTAGATCAGCGTAGGCAGGCTCGTCTTTTGCCCCGTCACGTCCAGCGTGCCGTCAAGCTTTGCCAAATCGCAGTCGAAAAGCACCTTCTGTCCGCCGACAATGCCCGCCGTTTCGCCCGTCAGCTCGATGTTGGTGGGACTTGTCAATCCGAATCTCCCCGACCATTCGTTAAGCTTTTCGATGCCCAGCCGCTCCGCCACGGTGAAGAAGTAGTAATTGCAGGAGTTTTTGAGCGCCTGCGTAATATCCTGATCGTGATGGTTGGCGGGGTGCCGCGTCCAGCAGCGGGGCGCGCCGGTCTTGATCTCCTTGCCGCTCTCGTCATGGGCGTAGTAAGGCCCTTGGTCGTTGACCGTTTCCGTAAGGCCGATAGCGCCCTCGGAAATGCCCGCAATGCCCGTCACCATCTTAAAGATAGAACCCGGAGCAAGCTTTGCCGAAACCGCCTTGTTGCGCATGGGGGTGGAGTCCTTGGAGCTCTCCCCGAACAGATATTCAAACTGCTCGTCAGTGAGGCCCTGCAAAAACCAGTTCGGGTCGTAGGAGGGGCTGGAGGCCATGGCGAGCACCGTGCCGTCCTGAGGATTCATGACGACGATGGTACCGGCCGTCGCCGTTTTGATGTCGGTATAATGCCCGTAATCCTGTTCCTCCTCGGGCAGCAGAGCGTCCTCCTCGATCTTGAGCTGCTCCGCCTGCGCAAGTTCCGCGATCAGATCCGACAGCGCCTTCTCCGTCACCTTTTGCAGCTCTATATCCAGCGTAAGCATAACGTCCTTGCCGTCCGTAGGCGTTGTGGAGGATATCTCACGAATGATGCTGCCGTTTTTGTTGATCTCCACGACGGTTTCACCGTGATGCGTGTTGGTCGCGCCCGTAAGGTACGCCTCCATCGTGGCTTCCACGCCGGAAACGCCGATATAATCCGTATAGGAATAGCCGAGCTTAAGCATGTTGTAAAGCGTTTCGCCCGTCGCTTCATCCTTAAGCGGCGTCACGCCGTCCGCTTCGTACGCAACGGCGCTCTGATAATCCGCCTCCGTATAGCCAAGCTTCTTAAGATAGGTCGCGGTGACCGAATTGGCGTTGGCGCTCAAATACCCTACGATATGCGCCGCCGTCTCCTTATACGGGTATGTGCGCGTGGTGCTCTGCGAGGTTTGGATGCCCGGCAGCTCCGCCGCGTGCAGGCTTAAGCGCGCCACCACGTCCATGCTGACGTCCGTCGCAATGGTGATGGGCTCATACGCTCTATAGTTGTTGAGATTGACTTCTTGGCGGATGGATATGACCTTGACCGCGTCCTCAAAGCTCATTTCCTCTGGAATGCACCAGCTTTTGCGCAGGAAATTATAGCAGAATTCCGCCGACGGCCATTTGGAGAGATCCCACTGGGACTGGGGTTTGTCCAAATCGTCGTCGATGGTGAAGCCCATGGCGCTGCAAAAGTTCTTGTATCTGGCTTTGATGGCGCTTTCGCTTTCCACGCGGAAATTGAAAACCAGCTCGCCTTTTTCGTTTTTCTGTATGTACGAGGCGTCGATGGTCTTGCCGCCGCCCTCCTCGATGATCTCGATGGCTTTGATCAGGGATTCCGTATAGAGCGCCGAATCGTTGGCGCTTCGCTTTTCCGGATCGCGCAAAAACTCCACATTGTAGCACGCTTCGCTGTAGGCGAGCACCACGCCGTTCCGATCGAGGATACGACCGCGCTTTCCCTTGGAAATGATGGTGCTTTGCGCGCGTTCCGCAGCCTCCGTGGAAAGGCTCTCGCCCTGCGCAAGGGTAAGCTCGCCAAGGCGCACGATCAAAGCGCTCATCAGCGCGATCATGATGAGCGCAAGCAGTATATACCGGCTGTAAGGCAATCGTTTCATGGTTTCTCCCGCGCGGCGTTACCCGTGATGGGTCTCGGAGCCGCGAAGCCGCGTCTGCTGCTCGAGCGCGTAGCGCATCAGCAGGTGCAGCGGTATGCACAAAAGGCCTGTCGCCAAAGCGCAGGGCAGTATGTGCGTGGTAAGCGTGAGCAAATACGGAAAGCTGCCGCCGCGCAGCGCCATAGCGGCCGCCATGATATGCTCCTGCAAAAACTGACCCGACGCCGCCGTGACGGCCGGGATCACGGTGTTATCCGCATAGAACTTCTGAAAGAACAAACCGCCCGCATAGCCCGCCGTCATATAGCTGATGGCCGTAAGCCCGATGACCTTGCCGAACATCACGTCCATATACAAGCCCAAAAGGCATCCCAATATGCTTGCGGGCAAGCCGCCCATAAGCACTCCATAGGAAACCATGGCGGCGATGAGCACGTCCGGGTGAATGCCGTAAAAATTCACACGCGCAAAAAAAATCGCGTCGAAATACATGCCCAGTAAAAAGATCAGCGGCACCCAAAATCGTTTCAAGCGCATAGGCTATTCCTCCGCCTCCGTCTGCACCATCACCAGCACCTCCTCCAAGTGGCGGAAATCCACGGCGGGCAATATGGTGGCGTTGCGCACATTAACCTCCTCCGTCGCGCGGCTGACCTCTGTCACCGTGCCTACCGTAACGCCCTTGGGGAACACGCCGCCCAAGCCGTTGGTCACGATAACGTCGCCCGGCACAAGATCGCCGCCCTCCGGCAGATAATAAAGTTCCAGCATATCATCCTTGGTCGTGTTGAACACGCCGCGCGCCATGGCGTTATCGCGCGTGCGCTGCACCATGACGCTGATGTTGGAGGTCGTATCGATCACGGACGTGACCTTGGAATAGGTGGCGGCCACATCCGTGACCCTTCCCACCAGCCCGTCCGCGCAAAGCACGGGCATGTCCTCTCTGATCCCTTGGTTGCGCCCGGCGTTGATGGTGAACACGTCAAACCACACGGATTGGTTCTTTGCGATCACGCGCGCCGTGATGTAGGCGTTATTCTCATCCTCCTGCACATAATCCAGCAGTTGTTTAAGGCGTGCGTTCTCCTGCTCCATTTCCTTCACGCCGCTTTGCGCCTCCTCAAGCTGTGCGATGTAGGCGCGAAGCTGTTCGTTTTCCTTGTCGGCGTCGGTGGTGGAAAACACGCGCTGGAAAAAGGAAATGATCGCGTCCGACGCCCGCGCGGCAAAGCCCTGCACGGGGCCGATCACAGCGCCGATGGCGCTTTCGGCAGCGCTTACGGTGCGGCTTCCAGAGGTCGCCAACGCAAGGGCGATCAGCAGGATGATCGCCACGAGCAGGATCAGCAGCGGTTTGTTGCGAAAAAGGTTCTTCACAGCGTCTCCGTATTCCACAAGAATGCAAGCTTATTATAATGCGAACAGCGGCCGCGCGCAAGGCGCGGCCGCCATTCGTCACATTCTGTTCATGCGCGTTTCACCCGGTTTCCACGGTGCCAAAATCCTCCTGCGGCGCAGACGGCAAGCCCATTCCCATCATCGCGCGCATAGCGCCAAGCACCACGCAATCCATAGGATCGGAAGCCACATAGGCGTGCACGCCCGTTTCCGCCGCCACGAGCTGATCCAACCCCTTTAGCAGTGCGCCGCCGCCGCAAAGCGTAATGCCCTGCGCGCCAACGTCTCCCGCAAGCTCCGGCGGCGTTTCCGCAAGGGTTTTTCGCACGGCGTCCAATATCCTTCGCACCACGGGCAATATGGCGTGCCCGATCTCGCCCGCGCCAACCGTAAGGCTCGCGGGCAGCCCGCTTTCCCGCTTGCGTCCGCGCACCTGCATGCACGCGCCGTCGTGCAGGCTCATCGCGCCGATGCCCAGCCTGATGTCCTCCGCCGTACGGC
>JAQVRG010000148.1 GCA_028701165.1 Eubacteriales bacterium
GGACATCGGGATCGCAACAAAGCTGATGATCACTGCGCCCAACACGCACAGGAAAAACAGCAATGTCTTTCTGTTCATTTTTCTTGTTTCCTTTCTATCACCGGCTATAACGCAGCGCGATCAGATCCCGGACTTTTTCGGATGCGGGTTCGATGCTGGACGCGATCACGTGGCCGGTCATGTAATACTCGCCCGTGCTCATGTACTCGCACTTCCTATTCTTTGCGCGCAGCACATGCGATATGGTCACGATAGCGTGATCTCCGCGCTTCAAGGAAGCGGCCGCATACGAGTTCTCAAACGCGCACTGGATCACAACGCCGGGGTCTTCAATGGCTTCAAGGAACACGCCGTTCGAGTACAGGCGCAGCACTTCGCACTTTACACGTGCGCCGACGATATAGTTATCCTTGATCTCCGACATGGGATTGAGCGGCGGCTTGGGCGAGAACAAAACGCTTAAGCGCTGCGTTTCGGGGTTATACCGAATGCGGCTGACGTACACCCAAATATGGCCGGAAGGATCGTTGCGGATCTTTTCAATGCGCTCCGGCCGCCTTGACCAACACAGATCCTCATTGAAAAAGCGGCGCTGTACGCCCGACAGCTCTACCGTAATGGAATCGTTGCGCTTATTCACCACACGCGCATTGCACTTTTTCCCGACCGTAATGGCGGGTTCACGGGTAAAGGGTCTGCCGTTGGCGTCCAAGCCGCAGTAGTCGGCCATCATACGACGGCGCATTGCTTCTCTGCGATTTCCCGTAATGGCGATCGGGGTGTTGCTATCGGCGTCGCCGTCCTTCATGAAGATGCCCTTCACGAGAAAATCAACGACCGTGCAAGTGCCTTGGCGCATGAAGTTCTGAATGCGACGGCTGTACAGCTGTACGCTGGGCTGCTGTTCCGTCTGCGGAATGCCCGCGACGCCGGGCACGTCCGGGAAGAAATCACGATAGCTGATCAGAACATCAAACATGCCGTATCTGACCTTTGCGAAGATATGATCCTTCAAATACTCCGGATCATGCGCTTGTTCCGACGTAGCCTTCGCGCTGCCAAGGTGACACGCGCCGGACACCATGCCCTTGAGCAGCGTACCGCCGTTCATGGACGAATACAGCTGGATGAGCGTTTGCTGCTTCGCGTCGTTGTTATCCGATTCCGCCGATTCCTCATCTTCGTTTACGTTTTTACGGAAGGGATTATCGTCACGTTCGAGCATTTTATTGCTGACGGTCACAAGGCGCGGTGTGCTTTTCTTGCCGTGGGCGGTAAGCTTATCGATGTCGAACGCTTTCAGCTTGGCGCTCGGTTCGACTTCCTCGACCTCGCCTATATCCGGCATGGGTTCGTTTTCCGTATCATCCGGGGCGGGTTCCGCCTTGTCCGCGCTCACATCGATCTGCATTTCCTCACCGATATCCTCGGGCGCTAATCCTTCTGCGAAAAACTCCTCTACATCGCTCGGCTCCGCTGCTTCCGTCGCTTCCGTAGGAAGACCCTCCATCTTGACCTCGGCCGCCTCTGCGCCTTTATCCTTGGTCTTTGCTTTCTTTTCTTCCGGCTTGGACGCCGCTTCCTTTTTCTTCGTTGCCATCTAGTCTTTCCTCTCTTTCCTGTGTTGTCCTGTTTTTTTGCACATTAAAAGGGCGGCCTTTAATAAGACCGTCCTCTGCTTCATTATAGATATGGGGTACTATTCGTCTTCGGGATCGGTATCGCGCATATCGCGTATATGCTCTACCTTAACAGGGATCGGCTCATCATCCGTCCGCCGACGCTTCGGTATGCTCGATTCGTCCGGTTTGCTGAACGTCGCAGTGGGTATGGGCGGCGGTTGTGCCGGCTTCGCTTTTTTCTTATCCGGCTTTACTGTCCCCTTCCCCTTGGTGCGCGTATCCGCCGCCGTTGTTTGCGGTTTCGCGCTATCGTCGGGCTTCACATACCCTACGCTCGCGCCGCGCCGGGGCGGTGGCGTTCGCCGCTTCCCCGCTGCTCCGCCGGACAGGTCTGAAAGGAATTGTTGCAAAACGCGTATCTTATGCTCCGATTCCGTGATCGCGCGTTGCAGTTCCCGCGCCTGCTGCGCCGTTGTGTTCCCGGTTTGCAGCATGCGGTTCGCATAGTCGATGCGATACCGATTTTCCTGTATGGTCTTGGGTATGGCGGTTCTTAACATGGATATCAACGCGGTGCGCTTTTTCACTTTTTTCGCAATCGTTTCTATTCTCTTGTCTTGCTCCGCCTGTTGTGATGCGTTTAACGCCTCGCCTTTATTCCTTTCGACAGCTCCCTTCTCTTTTTCTATCTCGGCGTTCAGCATCTCGATTTCCTTCATGCTGACGGGCATGTACCATTCCGGCACATGGTTCTCTATGCCGTCCGGCTCTAAATGCTCGTATAACGGATGCCGCGAATAGTCGAACTTGTCCAGCAACAAAGGACTGGCCGCGCCGACGATCGCTATCGTCTTTTGCCTGTGCATCTGCCGCAGTTCGCCCGGCGTCACCAAGGCGCGCTTGCCTTCGCCCACGTTTTGCCTGTATGAATGTTCCAGCCATTTCGGCATCAGCGTGTCGCGCATGAGGTTTGTGCCTTTTACCTTGGTCGTCAGCGTATCGCACAGGTCGGATATCTCTTTCAAGCTCTGCATGTCGTTACTGCCGCCCAAGACCAGCATGGCTTGGCAGCACTGCTTGATCGAGCGCCACGCCTGCGTGCCATGGTACATATCCTGTATCTGCGAGAATGCCTGCACGACGATCGATACGCGTATGAAGCGGCCGCGGGCATTGCTGATCACCCGGTCGAAATCCGGGATCGCGCCGACCGATGCGAATTCATCGATGAATACGTTCACAGGCACGCGTTCGTTAACAGGCATGTTGTCCGCATTCGTTTTCAGTTTGCGGAAAAGGAAGGTGAAAAATGTCGCGGAAAGATACTGAAAAATGTTGTTCGTATCGTCCATGACCACGAAATACGCACATCGCTGTTTCACGGGCAGCCCCAAGTCGATCTCGGTCTTGTTCGTGATATTGCACAGCATCTCATTTCCAAAGTCCTGCATCCTTTGCCGCAGTGACCCGTAGAAGTTTTCTTGCAGCATTTCCCGCGTGTGGATGTACGTTTTTGCCGGGTGCTCCGTTGGCGACGGCGATTTGATCTGTTCAAACATCTTGACCAGCTTTTTTACATCGGCGCCGCCCGTAAAGTTGAACACGCCGCCCATCGATTTCTGCGCTGTGATATCGTTATCCTTCTCTACGATTTGGTATAAGCACAACGCCGTTAACAGGTTGCGCTCGCCGTCCTCGAAGAACTGCTCCGCTTTTGCGCCCGCCGTGTTTTCTATGAAGGTTCTCGAAAATGTCTGTACGGCTTCTACGTCCACATCCCCATCTGCGTTAATGAACTCCGTGAACGGATTCCACGCGTCGCTGTGCTGCATATCCTTAAGATTGAACGCCTTGACGTTATAGCCGCATTTCCTTAACAGGACGTTTGTTTCTCGGTACAATTCTCCCTTCGGATCGTTCACTACGATGGATTCGCCCCGTACAAGGCTTTGCAGTATGTTCGGCAGTATAAAGGCTCTCGATTTGCCCAAGCCCGGCGGGCCTAGCACAAAGACGTTGTAGTTCGCGGATTTGTCGTATTTCCCTTTCCTGTCCATTTCATACATGCTCACGATGTCTCGATACTCATGTTTGGGATCTACCCCTTCATCCAAACACATCGACGCGGGTATCTGCCCAAGCGGAAAGCCCTTTGTCTTTTCTGCTTCACAGACATCAAAGATTTGGCTGCGCCGCAGATCGTCCTCCGTCATGAATTTTGCCGTGCCGTACGTGCCGCTTTCCGCACGCTCGAAGCGCCTATCATCCATTTTTGACCGATAGTGCACGCGCACGTTTCGGTATACCACAAAAGCGAAGTATGCCAGTATGCACGCCGTCGCCCAAAACCCGATCTTCCCGATCGGTTTCGTGAACGCGTACGTTATGATTCCGCTTATCGTTTTATCAACAATAATGAACTGCATGGGATGCAGCGCGCGGGCGATATACTGCCCCCAATATCCGCCCACATACAACCCGAAAACAAATATGGCCGCCATGATCCCGATAAACCATAACAGCCATAAATACATCCGCTTTCGCTTTTCCCGCCACTTTGCCGTGCTCATGCCGAGCATGCTTCCATCACCACCCTTTTCTTGTTCTATGCTGCCTCTCGCCCCTTTTTCTTCTCTTTTTAACCTCGTTTCACTTTGCAACGAGGTTGCATTTTATCGCCGCGCGCACCGTTTTTGACAACGCTTGTCAATTTTTCTTTTTCCCCGGCTTTGCCGTTTTGTCGCTGGTTGTCAAATCGTTTTCTACCTGTTTTTCACTGCCTTGCTATATCATGTCGCCCAAGTAGTTGTGCGTACTGCGGTACGCATCTTCTCTATCCAACTGGTCTTTATACACGCGCATCACGGACATAGGCGTGTATGCCTCAATTTCGATACTGCCCTTCTCTATGCCCAGCGCTTCTATTGCGGCGTTTAGCATTTCCTCTTGCCAGTTATAGCAGTATATGACCCTGCGCTCTGTATTTTTGACCGCTTGTGTCAAAAAATCATACAGCTTGCACATATCGCAGCAGAACATGAAATGAAAATAGGTGCTATTATCCTTTATGTGCCAACCGTCGTATTGATCCCCCGTGTCGGTGTATTTATGAAGCTTCGTGAGCGCCCGTTCCCAATCCTTCATAAGAAGAAGGCGCGTTGCCAGTACGCCGTCGTAAT
>JAQVRG010000149.1 GCA_028701165.1 Eubacteriales bacterium
AGACACGTCAGAAAGCGGCAAATGCTCCCGCCAGCAGCCCGGCACGAAAGGCTGTCCGTTCGCTTCGCCTTCCGGTAAGCAGCCGCGCGGATACCGCACGACAACCGGTACGGTTTCCGTTAGCGCTCTGCGCAGCATGGACGCAAGCTCGGCTTGCGTGGACGGCGACCATATCTGTATATACGGCATGGACAGAAAATACGCTATGTCGTAAACGCCTTGGTGCGTTTGTCCGTCCTCGCCCACAAGTCCCGCGCGATCCGCACAGAATACGACGGGCAGCTTTTGGAGGCAAACGTCATGCAGAAGCTGATCGTATGCCCTTTGTAAAAAAGTGGAATAAATCGCAACCACAGGGCGCATGCCTCGTATTGCAAGCCCCGCCGCCATTGTAACGGCGTGCTGCTCCGCAATCCCCACATCGAAAAAACGTTCGGGATAGAGCTTCGCAAAACGCGTCATCCCCGTTCCCATGGGCATCGCGGCGCACACCACGGCGATGCTTGTATCCTGTGCCGCCGCTTCGCACAGCGTTTCCCCCGCAACGGCGGAATTATCCCTTTTCTTTTCATTCCGTATAGCGCCGGTCTGCGGATCGAAGCTGCCCACGCCGTGAAAAACGTCGGGGCGTTCCTCCGCGGGCTTATAGCCGCGTCCCTTCTGCGTCAAAACATGCACGATCACCGGGTGACGCAGCTCCTTGGCGCGCTCCAATACCTGACAAAGCTGTCCTATATCGTGCCCGTCCACAGGCCCCCAATATTTAAAGCCGAAATTCTCAAAATACGCGTTGTCGGGCAAAAGGAAGAATTTGATCCTTTTGCGCAAAGCGCGAAGGCGCAGCTTTGCTTTTTCGCCCCAGCTCGCGCGCCGTTCCAAAAAGGCCTCCGTCTTTTGTTTAAAGCGCTGGTATCCCCTGCTTCGGCGCGCTTTTCTAAGGCTGCTGCTCAATGCGCCGACGTTGGGGGATATCGACATGTTGTTATCGTTAAATACGACGATCAGGGGCAGCTTCGCGTCCCCCGCGTCGTTGAGCGCCTCGAACGCCATGCCGCCGGTGAGCGCGCCGTCCCCTATGACCGCGGCCACATGTTCGTCGCTCCCCTGCAATCTCGCCGCGCGCAGAATACCAAGCGCCGCCGAAATCGACGTGCTGGAATGACCCGTTTCAAAAGCGTCGCATGCGGATTCGCTCCGTTTGGGAAATCCGCTTAAGCCCCCCTCCGTCCGGATCGTAGAGAAGGCTTCGCGCCGCGCGGTCAAAAGCTTATGCACATACGCCTGATGGCCTACGTCGAATACGATCTTATCCGTTGGGCAATCGAACACGCGATGAAGCGCGATCGTAAGCTCCACTACGCCAAGATTGGACGCTAGATGGCCGCCGTTTTTCGATACGGTATCCACCAGCGTCTCCCGAATCTGCGCGGCAAGCAGCGTAAGCTCCTCCATGGAAAGCTTTTTTATATCCGCCGGTTCATTGATTTTTCCCAAGATATCATCCGTCAAAGCATCGTTTGTCCTTTTTTATGATTTTCGCGTCAGCGTCCGATCGGTCAGCTCGTGGAAAAAGGCCGCCCGTTCGCCAAACGCCGCCAAGGCCGCGTGCGCTTCCCGCGCCGCCGCTTCAGCCTTTTCGCGCGCCGTTTCCAAGCCGAATAGGCTTACATACGTCAGCTTTTCCGTTCCGGCGTCCTTGCCGATGGTTTTTCCCATACGCGCAAAGTCGCCTTCCACATCCAAAATATCATCCGTGATTTGGAAAAGCAACCCATAGGCCGCGCCAAAGGCGTTCAGCGCGCCGATATCGGTTTCCGCGCCGCCCGCCGCATAGCCGCCCGCGCATACGGCGGCTCTTAGCATGGCGCCCGTCTTGTTTTCATGGATATAACGAAGCGTTTTCTCCTCGCGGGACGGCTGCTTTTCATTCATCAGATCGCATGCCTGACCGGCCACCATGCCATGCACGCCCGCGCCCTTTATGATTGCATCCAAGGCCCGCAGGTAAGCCGCCTGATCCGCGGCGTCATGAATGGCCGCGTCCAGCATGATCTCGACGGCGTAGGAGAGCAGCCCGTCGCCCGCCAAAACCGCAAAGCCTTCGCCGTATACCTTATGGTTGGTGAGCTTACCGCGCCTGTAATCGTCGTTATCCATACAAGGCAAATCGTCGTGGATAAGCGAATAGGTATGGATCATTTCCACAGCGCACGCAAGCGGCAGCGCGCGCGCCACGTCGCCATGCAGCATATCGCAGGCGGCAAGGAGCATACGCGGCCGCAGCCTTTTTCCGCCCGCCGTCACGCTGTATGCCATAGCTTCGGCCAATTGTCGCGGTATGCGCGCGTCCGACAGGTATGCCGCCAGCTCATTTTCGATCAGCGTATTCCAACGCTCCCGCGCGTTCATTCGCTTTCTCCCGTTTCCACAACCTCCAGCTTCGCCTCGTAAGCCTCCAAGAGGCTTTGGCAATGCTTGGATAAAGCCAAGCCCCGCTCGTAAAGCTCCATCATAGCGTCCAAAGAGATATTGCCGGAGGAAAGCGTTTCCACGATCTGCTCCATTTCCTTGATGGCTTCCTCATACCGCATATCCTTTTTGATCGCCTTCATATCATCGCTCCTCCCCTGTTTCCGTGATCGCAGCCCGCGCGGTTCCATCCGCCCAAATAAGCTCTACGTTTTGATCTTTATAGAGTCCCCGCGCGGTAGCGATGTAGCCCTTCTCGCCCTTGACGAGCACATAGCCGCTGGACAACACCCGGCGCGGCGAAAGCGCCTCCAAGCGCCCGGTAAGCGCGTCCAGCAAAGCCGCTCCGCCCATAATCTGCTCTTTAGCCGTGCGTTTAAGTATATCCGTCTGGTATCGCGCGGCCTCCTTAAGCTTTAACAGCCGATGCCTTGGAGCCGCCATACCCGCAGAACCGCGCAGGCCGGTCATCCTGTCTTTTTCCCTTTGCAGTGCGCGGTTCATGGCAAGCCGCATGCGCATCCCGCAATCCTGCGCCCTTTGATGCAGTTCATCGTATACGGGCACGCACAGCTCGGCGGCCGCCGAAGGCGTGGGCGCTCGTTGATCCGCCACATAATCCGCGATGGATACGTCCGTTTCATGCCCCACGGCGCTTACCACGGGAATCGCGCTTTCGTAGATCGCGCGTGCCACGGTCTCCTCGTTAAAGGCCCAAAGATCTTCCATGCTGCCGCCGCCCCGCCCCACGATCAATACGTCCGCCAAACGATGCGCGTTCATGTACCGTATACCGGCAGCGATCTCTTCCGCCGCCCCCGGTCCTTGCACCTGCACGGGACAAAGCAGAATGGGCATAGTGGGAAACCTTCTGCCCGCCACATTGACGATATCGTGGATCACCGCGCCGCTGGGGGACGTAACGACCCCTATGCGCCGCGGCAGCAGCGGCAGCGGCCGCTTATGTGCCGCGTCGAAAAGGCCCTGCGCCTCCAGCCGCGTTTTCATAAGCAAAAAGCGGCGGTACAGCTCCCCTTCCCCCTGCGCCTGCACATCCTCTACATAGAGCTGGAACTGTCCGTCGCGCACGAAAAGCGAAACGCTTCCGTAGGTTACGATCTGCATGCCGTCCCGCAGCGTGCAAGTCAGCCTTGCGGCATACGTTTTGAACATCACGCAGCGCAGCAAAGCCGCTTCATCCTTAAGCGAAAAGTAGATGTGCCCGGATGCGTGGTATTTTAAACCGCTGATCTCGCCGCGTACGCCGATATGCTGCAACAGGGTTTCCCGCCGCAGCATGCCGTTTACATATTCATTCAACTGCGATACGCGCAGCACATAATCGTTTTCCATCATGCAGTTCGCCATTTCACGCGCGGTATTGCGCCATCATCCATTGTATTACCATCATATTAACATACGCCGTATTGCATAGCAAGAACGCCGTCCCATCGGGTCGGCGCTCCAAATCGGTAAAAGCGAACGTCGTTTAGTTTTCCATCCGTTTGGCGAGCGTGCCCAGCATGCCGTTAACGTAGGACGAGGATTTATCCCCGCCGAATTCCTTGGCAAGCTCCACCGCCTCGTTGATGGACACACTGCACGGTATATCGTCCCGATGCTGCATTTCGTATACGGCGATCCGCAATATGGAAAGATCCACTTTGGGCATGCGCTCGATCTTCCAACCGATCGCAATATCGTCTATCAGCGCGTCGATCTCCTCCGCGTGCGCCTCGATCCCCGCGATGACCTCGTCCGCGTAGGCTATATCCTCTTCGGCGGGCGTCGCGTCAATGCCGGATTTTTCCAATACCGCCTCATAGGTGTCTTCACCGCCGGCAAGCTTGGCAAACACCAGCTTCATGGCGACTTCTCTGGCTACTTTTCTGCTCATGCCTTCTGTTATCCCCGTTCCTGCTACTTCTTAAAAAGCGTATCAAACGCGTCCTTAACGCGCCCCCTGCCGCCAACATCCAACAGCCGGCCGATAAAGTAACACACCGTCACGATCGCAGCCAGCAGCAGCGTGCGCCAAAACCCGATGGTGAAAAACAGGATGGACAACACGACCCCCACGCATATGGTAATGATGCGCCATTTATACTCTTGTAAAAACGCTCTGAAATCGTCCATTCTATCCCTCTTATCCGTTCGTTTGCTCGTTTGGCGGTACGATCACAACATCTATGCCCGACACCGCCAGCCCGCACGTTTTTTCCAAATAAGCGCGCAATCCGTCCCCTAGCGCAGCGATGGACGCGGGTATA
>JAQVRG010000150.1 GCA_028701165.1 Eubacteriales bacterium
GTACTTGAGGCCGTTTGCAAGCATCTGCTCCGCTTCGGGCATGCCGATCTCGTTCTGATAGGCGCACGGCATGCAGACGTCGACCTTGACGCCCCAGGGCTTCTGCTTGGGGAAGAATTCCACGCCAAACTTGTCGGCGTAATCCTTGGCCTGATTGCGGCCGGAAGCGCGCATTTCCAGCATGTAGTCCCATTTTTCCTGCGTGCTGATGCCGTCGGGATCGTAGCAATAGCCGTCGGGGCCGGAGAGGGTGACGACCTTCGCGCCAAGCTGCGCGGCCTTCATCGCAACGCCCCATGCGACGTTACCAAAGCCGGACATGGCGATGGTCTTGCCCTTGATGTCGTCCTTCTCATGCTTGAGAACTTCGCACAGATAGTAGATCGCGCCAAAGCCGGTCGCTTCGGGACGGAAGGGGCTGCCGCCGAAGGAGGGGCCCTTGCCGGTCAAAACGCCGTTTTCATAGGCGTTACGGATGCGCTTATACTGGCCGAAGAGATAGCCGATCTCGCGGCCGCCTACGCCGATATCACCGGCGGGAACGTCCACGTTGGGGCCGATATGACGATAGAGCTCAGTCATGAAGCTCTGGCAGAAGCGCATGATTTCGCCGTCGCTCTTGCCGTTGGGATCGAAATCGGAACCGCCCTTGCCGCCGCCCATGGGCAGGCTGGTCAGGCTGTTTTTGAAGGTCTGCTCAAAGCCTAAGAACTTCATAACGGAAAGGTTGACGTGAGAAGCGAAGCGCAAACCGCCCTTGTAGGGCCCGATCGCGCCGTTGAACTGTACGCGGAAGCCGCGGTTGACCTTGACTTCACCGGCGTCGTTTACCCAGGGAACGCGGAACTCGATCACGCGCTCCGGCTCGACCAAACGCTCAAGCAGGCCGGCCTTTTCATACTCGGGATGCTTATCCACCATGGATTCGAGGGACTTCAAGACCTCTTCCACGGTTTGCAGGAATTCGGGCTCGTGGGTGTCGCGCTTCTTGACGTCTGCAAGGACTCTTTCGATGTAAGCGTTCATGATTTACCTCCAGTTTGATTTGTGGTTGTTTTGTACGATGAATCTTGCGTTATGCCGCGCAAGAAAAAATAGACAGGCGGGAAATCTAAGGGAATCTAACCTTCTTTATGATAGTTCTAACGCCGCCTTATGTCAATGATTTGGGAGGAATATACACACGAATATACTAAAAAAGAGTAAGCGCAGCTAAAACATTTTTAGATACGCTTACTCTATGGGGTAACCCGTTACAGATTAAAAAGCAAATCCTCATAGGTGGGGAAAGGCCAGTATTGCTTGGCGGTGAGCGCCTCCAAGCGGTCTGCGGTCTCCCTAAGGCCGTCCATGGCGGGGAGGATTGCGTCGCGGGCGTGCGCGGCGTTAGAAAGGGCGGAGGCAGGCGCGGTTGTCAGCACGCTTTCCAGTATGCCGATCTGCGCAAAAAGCGTATCGGCAAGGACGCTGATATCCTGTAAAAGTCCGCTTTCGGGCGCCGCGCTGACGCTTAGCTCCTTCTTTTTAAGTATAGCGCCCACAAGATCGCGCTGGTAAGCGATCACGGCGGGGAGTATGTCGCGCCGCGCCATTTCGAGCATCGTGTTGCCTTCGATGCGGATAAGCTTTTCATAGCTTTCCAGCTGGATCTCATAACGCGAGCGCATTTCGGCTTCGGTGAAAATGCCAAAATCCGTGAAGAGCCGAATGTTCTTTTCCGCCGTAAAGCACGCGAGCGCCGATACGGTGTCGGAAAGATCCAAAAGCTGGCGTTCCGCCGCGATTTTGCGCCACGCATCGCCGTAGGTATTGCCGTTATAGATGATGCGCTTGTGCTTGCGGTAGGCATGGCGCAGGCGATGGTAAGCCGCGGCGTGGAAGTCCGGCACCTTTTCAAGCTCGTCGGCAAACTCCGAAAGCACCTTGGCGACGGCTGTGTTGATGACCGTGTTGATATCCGCGATGGACTGGCTGGAGCCGGGCATGCGGAACTCGAACTTATTGCCCGTGAAGGCGATGGGAGCGGTGCGGTTGCGGTCGGTATTGTCCGTGGTGAGCTTGGGTACGACGCAAACGCCGCTTTCCAATATGGGAAGCTTCTTGTCGTCTACGCTTTCCTTGTGATCCAGCGCCTCGAACAGATCGGTGAGGATCTCGCCTATGTGCACAGACACGATGGCCGGCGGCGCTTCGTTGCCGCCCAAGCGGCAGTCGTTGCTGGCGCCGGAGGTTGCGATGCGCAGCATGTCCTGATACTCGTCGATCGCCTGAATGACGGCGGACATAAACAGCAGGAAGCGCAGGTTCTTGCTGGGGGAATCGCCGGGGTCGAGCAGGTTTACGCCCGTATCGGTAGCAAGCGACCAGTTGTTGTGCTTGCCGCTGCCGTTGACGCCGGAATAGGGCTTTTCGTGCAGCAGACACACAAAGCCGTGCTTTTCGGCCATCTTCTTCATGGTTTCCATTACAAGCTGGTTGTGATCCGTCGCGGTGTTCGCGTCGCAGTAGACCAAAGCAAGCTCATACTGGCCGGGCGCCGCTTCCTTATGCTCGGTTTTCGCAAATACGCCAAGCTTCCAAAGCTCGTCGTCGAGGTCGCGCATATAGGCGGCCACGCGAGGCTGAATCGCGCCGAAATAGTGATCGTCCAGCTCCTGGCCCTTGGGTGGGGGCGCGCCAAAGAGGGTGCGGGAACAGAACAGCAGGTCGCGCCGCTTTTCCATTAGAGACTTGTCCACAAGGAAGTATTCCTGCTCCGCGCCTACCATGGGGATGACGCGCTTGACGTCGTTTTCACCGAAGAGCTTCACGATGCGCAGGCACTCCCGCTCCAGCCGTTCGATGGAGCGCAGCAGCGGCGTTTTTTTATCGAGCGCCGCGCCGCCGTAGGCGCAGAACACCGTGGGGATGCAGAGCGTGCCGTCTTTGATGAAGGCGTAGGAAGTCGGGTCCCACGCCGTATAGCCGCGCGCTTCAAAGGTCGCGCGAAGCCCGCCGGAGGGGAAGCTCGACGCGTCGGGCTCGCTCATGATAAGCTCCTTCGCGGAAAACTCCGTCACGGGCATACCCTTTTTGTTGGGCGAAAGAAAGCTGTCGTGCTTTTCGGCGGTCACGCCGGTAAGCGGCTGGAACCAATGGGTATAGTGCGTGGCGCCCTTTTCCAAAGCCCATTCCTTCATGGCCGAAGCCACGTCGCCGGCGATGCTTGGGTCGAGCGGCTGTCCCGCGCGCATGGTGGCTTTGAGCGCGTCATACACGCTGGGCTTGAGGCAGGCCTTCATGACGGCGGCGTTAAACACGTTTTCCGCGAAATGTGAAGTGAAATCCATGGACATATCGTGTTCCCCCTGCATAATAAAATAGAATCGGATGCAATGTCCGATTGTAAACGATTGTAATAAAAAAAGGTCATTTGACCTTCTTAATTGCTCCATTATATGCGTTTTGTCGCTTTACGTCAACGAAAAACCCTACAGCCTGCCCGTGACGGCGTAGGCTGTGAGCGCGACGCATTCCCGAAGATAATCGTTGAACGTGATGTACCACACGCCGGGCGCGCTGTAGCCTTCCGCCTCCAGTCCCGCGCGGCGTGCCGTGCGGGCGGAGCGATAGGTATGAAACGCGGTGGTGGTGAACACGACGCGCGCGTTTTCACCGCAGCGCGCGCGGATCAGCGGCAGCGTGAAAAGAAAGTTTTCATAGGTGCTCTTGGCCTTTTCCTCCGTTACGATGCGCGAGGGGTCTATACCGCGCGCGATCAGATACGCCCGCATGGCCGCGCCCTCCGAAACGGTTTCCGCGCCGTCCTGCCCGCCGGTGACGAAGCAGACGGTATCGGGGCTGTGCGTAAGATATTCGACGGCGGCGTCCAGACGTTTTGTGAGCGTAAGCGAAGGCCGTGCGCCGTAAAGGTGACAGCCCAGCACCACGATGGCGTCCGCGCTGTAGGCGGCGCGCGCATGTCCCTTTTTGTATAGGAACAGGCTGGTGAGCGCAAAGAACAGGACGAGGGCGGAATAGATGAGTATAATCGCCCATTTTAGCGCTTGTCCCGCGCGCCCGCTTGCAAAGAACGCGCAAAGCGGCGTGTAGAAAAGCCCCATAAGCAGCAGCGGCAGCCCCAGTATGCCCGGCAGCCATATGCCAAGATGCCCGCTGGTGCGCGTGAGAAAAAACGCCGTGTCCGCGCACAGCAGCGCGCCAATCAATAGAAGCAGATATTTTACAAGCATTTTCATTTCCCGTACCTTGCCCGCGTAAAAGCCGAATTTTTCTCAAGTATAGCATGGGACGGCAAAAAGCCAAAGGAAACATACTGTGAAGAAATTGTCATAAGGCGATTCGCACATTGTGTTTATCACACTTTCATGATAAACTAAACTGAATTTTTATGGAGGTAAGCCATGAGTTTTTTAGATAAGCTGCTGGGCAATACATCCGAAGCGCAGATCAGGAAGCTGCGCCCGATACTGGATCGGGTGAACGCCCTAGAGCCTGCCACGAAAGCCTTATCCGACGCGGCGCTGCGGGATAAAACACGGGAATTCCGGGAAAGGCTTGCAAACGGCGCGACTTTGGACGATCTGCTTCCGGAGGCGTATGCCGTCGTACGGGAGGCTGCGTGGCGCACCATTGGACAAAGGCATTTCGACGTGCAGATCATCGGCGGCGTCGTGCTGCATCAGGGCAGGATCGCGGAAATGAAAACGGGCGAGGGCAAGACGCTTACGGAGACG
>JAQVRG010000151.1 GCA_028701165.1 Eubacteriales bacterium
GGCAGGCGGACACCGCATTACTCGCGCGGCGTCTTGCTTCGCGTCTACGGGGCGGCGATTTTCTCGCCCTCAACGGTGCGCTAGGCTCCGGTAAAACCACCTTCATCCAAAGTCTCTGCGCTTATTTTGGCATAGAGGACATCACCAGCCCCACCTTTACCATCGTCAACGAATACGACGGGGCGATTCCCTTTTTTCACTTCGACGTATACCGTTTGGCGGACGAGGATGAGCTTGAGGCCATCGGCTTTGCGGATTATTTGGATCGGAACGGCGTCATCGCCATGGAGTGGAGCGACGTCGTAGCAGGCGCTTTACCGCCGGAGCGTTTGGAAATACGGATCACGGGCAGCGGCGACGACGCGCGAAGCGTCGATTTCATAGCGCACGGCGAACGCTTTGCCGCCCTTTTGGAGGATTTTCCGTCATGCTGATGTTAACCGTTTCCACCTCCGGCCCCATCGTTTCCGCCTGCCTTTCCCGCGATGGCACAGCGCTTTCTTACAGGCAGCATGAAGGCGCCGGCACGCACAGCGAAACGCTGATGCCCCTTATCGACCAAATGCTCACGGACGCGGGGATTTCGCCCCGCGATATCGATCTTTACGCCGCCGATACGGGTCCCGGCTCCTTTACGGGCGTACGCATAGGGGTATGCGCCGCCAACGCCATGGCCGGGGCCGCCTGCAAACCGCTTGTGGGCGTAAGCTCGCTGTCAGCACTCGCCTATGGCCGTGACGGCTCCGTTTGCGCACTGCTTGACGCAAGAAACGGCAACGGCTACGCGGCGCTCTATCAAAACGGCGTATGTGCGATCCCGCCAAGCGCCGTGGTGATCGAGGATTTTCTCCCCGCCATCCCCACCGGTACGCTTTTTGTAGGCGACGGCGCGCTTTTGCACGCGCGGCGTATCGCGCAAATCGTACCGGACAGCCGCATCGAGCAAGCGGCGCTTCGCGCCGACGCCGCAGCGCTTGCCGCTTGGGAAGGCTATCAAAAGGGCGCGGCGGAAAGCGAACTTCTCCCGCTGTATCTTCGCCCCTCACAGGCGGAAAGGCTGTATAAGGAAAAATGATCGACGCAATTTTTCGGGATATGACCGAGCGCGATACCCACAGGATCGCGGCGCTTGAAAAGTTATGCTTCCGCACGCCTTGGACGGAGGCCTCCATCCGCGGCGAGCTGCATAACAGACTGGCACATTATCAGGTCGCCGAATATCAAAAGGAAATCGTCGCCTATGCCGGCATGTGGGTTTTCTTGGGCGAGGCGCACATCACCAACGTGGCGGTCGCGCCGGAATACCGCAGGCAGGGACTTGGCAGGGCGATCATGCTGCATATGATGCGCACCGCGCTATCCTATAAAGCGAACGCCATGACGCTGGAGGTGCGGGAAACCAACCTCGCCGCACAAGCTCTCTACTTTGCGCTTGGTTTTACAAAGGCGGGCGCGCGCAAGGGCTATTACAGCGATACGGGCGAAGCCGCGTGGATCCTTTGGAACACCGATCTTGCCGCCACGATTGACACGCAGCCCGCCGAATGATAGCATAAACACAGGCTTCACGCCGCACATCACTACAATGGATAAAGGAGAATCGCTATGAATAAGGAGATCATCGTCGCCAACAACGCGCCCGCAGCGCTGGGCCCCTACAGTCACGCCAACGTGGGCAACGGCTTTGTATTCGTATCCGGCCAGATCGGCATCGATCCCGCCACGGGCAAGCTGCTCGAGGGCGTAGAGCCGCAGGCTGAGCAGGCGTTTAAGAATCTTGCCAACATACTCGCCGCCGCCGGCTCCGACATGCGGCACGTCGTCAAAACCACCGTATTCGTCATGGACATGGGCGAGTTTGCAAACGTGAACCGCATCTATAAGGAACACTTCGGCAGCGATTTCCCCGCCCGCTCCTGCATACAGGTAGGCAATCTCCCCGGCGGCGCGCTGGTGGAGATCGAAGCGATCGCTCTGCAAGCATAAGTTCATGGAAGCGGCGATCCCCGCACGCCCGTTGAACCGCAGGCCGCTTGTGCGCGCGGCGCTGGGCTTCTGCTTGGGTATCGTCTGTTATGAAAAATGTGCAGGCACATGGGCTGTATGGCTCCTGTGCCTTTTTTGCGCGTTCGCGCTGTTGTTGCTGTTTCGCCGCCGGTACGCGCCGCTTTCCTTCGTTCTTGCAATCCTGTACGGCATGCTGCGTATGCGCGTTTCAGCCTTCGTTGATCCCTCGCCGCTCTACGCCTTCCTCTCCCCTGTGGCGGGCGCGCTTTCCGCGCTGCGCGACCGCCTGCTCACCGTAACCGATCTGCTCTTTTACGACGCCGCGCCGATTCTTCGCGGCGTACTATGGGGCGATACGGCCCATCTTGCGCAAGCGGACGCGGACGCCTTCCGCGCAATCGGCGTGGGACATATCCTGGCGCTTTCCGGCCTGCATGTTTCCTTCTTCGCGGGTACGCTGTGCCTCTTTATCCCGGCCGGCCGCCCCAAGCTGCGATTCGTTTTGACGGGCGTTTTTCTCCTTTTCTACAGCGCGATCGCCGCATTCCCGCCCTCGCTTGTACGCGCGTCCGTCATGACGCTGTGCTTCTTGGGCGCTGCCGTCTTTGAACGACGCGGCGATCTCCCCTCCTCCTTGGCGCTTGCGGCGCTGCTGATCTTACTCTTTTCGCCCGCGGCGCTTTTTGAAGTCGGCTTTCAGCTCTCCTTTGGCGCGGTCATCGGTATCGCGCTTCTTATGCCGCCGCTTTCGCGTCTTCTATCCCCGCTGCCCAAGGAACTCGCGGACGTTGCGGCTGTAAGCGTTGGAGCGACCTGCGGCACGCTGCCGCTAACGGCGCTTTACTTTGGCCGCATACCCGTCTATTCGCTTATTGCAAACTTTCTTTTGCTCCCGCTTCTGCCGCTCTCCGTAGTACCCGCCTTTGTCGCCGTTATGCTCTATCCGCTCAGTCCCGCGCTTGCAAGGCTTCCCGCCTTTGTCGGCTACCACATCATGGCGCTCGTGCGCGGCGTTTCCGGCGTGCTGTCCGGCCTCCCGCACGCGGTGTTTGCGTGCAAAACGCGTCCCGGCACGCTCATCTGCGTTCTTTGCTATATCCTGATGCTGCTTTGCTCCGACTATGTGCTGCGCGATAGGCGCTTCAAACGTACGGGTGCCGCGTTCTTACTCATACTGATGCTTTTTTGCGGCGTTTATGCTATGATGAACGCATGAACCATACCGCTTTTTTTAAACTGATCAAGGAGAACGCCCTTTCCGGCGCGTATCTGCTCCAAGGCAAGGAGGAGCACGTTAAGGAAGCCGCCGTACAGCGGATCATGGAAACCGTGGAGGAAGCGGCGCGCGATCTCAACGTGCAGAGCTTGACAAGCCCTGACGTCGCTTCGCTTACCGCAGCCTGCGAGACGCTTCCGTTTTTCGCGGCGCGAAGGGTCGTAGTTTGCCGCGCGCTGCCCGCCAAGGAACAATGGGACAGGCTTGCCGCCTACATTCCCACGATGCCGGACACCACGCTGCTGCTTTTTGTGGTGCGCGGGGAAGCAAACGGCACGCTTTCCGCCGTAAAGGCCTTCAAAAACGACAACAGGCTAATCTGCTTTGATATCTTAAGCGAGGCGGAGGCCGCGCTTTGGGTGCAGCAGCAGGCCAAACAATATGAAACAGCCATATCGCCTGTAGCCGCGCGTTATCTTGTTAAGCTTGTGGGATGCGAACTGGGAGATTTGGGCAACGAGCTTGCCAAGGCGGCTGGATTCGCGGGCGCCAGCAATGAGATTACCCGGGAAATGATCGACGTCGCCGTGACCCGCAATATAGAATACGGCGTATTCGCCATGATGGACTGCCTGCTCGCGGGCAAAACGGCGGACGGACTGCGCGCGCTATCCGCGCTTTTGGATCAGGGCAACGCGTTTTCCATCGCGGCGCTGATGGCGGGACGGTTTAAGCAGATGCTGCAAGCGAAGATCTATACAGAGCAAGGCCTTGATAAGAAAGCCGTCATTGCAAAGCTTGGCGGCAGCGCCTATGCCGCCGGCCTTTCCTATGAAGCCGCCAAGCGCTACAGCAGGGAAATGCTTCTGCAAAACGTGAACGCTTTCAGCGACGTGGGGTATTTGCAGGTCACGGGAAAAATGAAGGATCGGGACGCGTTGGAGCAAGCGGTTTTACGCTGTGCGCCGCAAAGAAGTTAAAAAAAGGAGCCTTTCGGCTCCTTGCTTTATACTGTGAACGGGGTGATTATTTCGCGGCCATTTTGGCTGCAAGCTGCGCCTTTTTACGATTCGCGGCGTTCTTATGAATCACGCCCTTGGCGGCAGCCTTGTCCACGGTGCTTACGGCATTAAGATAAGCGGCGTTCGCTGCATCGGCGTCGCCCGACGCGATGGTAGTGTCGACCTTCTTGACGATGGTCTTCAACTGAGAAGAAACCATGCGATTCTTCAGGTTCTTCTTCGTCGTGATGCTAACGCGCTTTAATGCGGACTTGTGGTTTGCCAAATCGTTTCACCCCCTGTTTTTTACTCGAACATTGCAGATTATAACACGCCGTTTCCCGGATTGCAAGGCTTTTTCTAAGATATTTTCCGGATATTTTCCGGAGATTTTGCAAATCGATCCATGCGTGTTCCCTGCGTACTTTTTGCACATACTAGAAAAAAAGCATGGGAGGCGCATCTATGGCTTCAAGCGTATATACGGATCTTGCGGCCGAGGC
>JAQVRG010000152.1 GCA_028701165.1 Eubacteriales bacterium
CCTGCGTCGGGAGTACCACGAAATGCTCCTCGACAAGATTACAGGCAGTAACAACAGCATCGTGCAGGAACGCTATATCACCGTATCCGTTCACAAAAAGAGTGTGGAAGAAGCCCGCGCCTATTTCGCCCGCGTGGGGACAGACCTCACAACGCACTTAGGCAAGCTGTCCTCGTTCTGCATGGAGCTGGATGCCGCCGAACGGCTCCGCATTTTCCATGACTTTTTCCGGGCCGGAGAAGAAGCCAACTTCCAATTCGACATGAAGTCCTCCGCTAAGAAAGGGCACGGCTTCAAGGAATGCATCTGCCCGCAGAGCCTCGAGTTTAAGGCCGGATACTTCGGTATGGGGGACAAGTTCGGTCGTGTGCTGTATCTTCGGGAGTACGCCAGCTATATCAAGGACAGCATGATTTCCGAGCTTTGCGAGCTGAACCGCAACATGATGGTCTCCATCGACATTATTCCCATCCCCACGGACGAGGCCGTGCGCGAGATGCAGAATAAGCTCTTGGGCATTGAGACCAACGTGAGCAATTGGCAGCGCAAGCAGAACGCCGCCAACAATTTCTCCGCTGTCATCCCTTACGACATGGAGCTTCAGCGCAAGGAAACGAAAGAGTTCCTCGACGATCTGACAACCCGCGACCAGCGCATGATGTTCGTAGTGGTGACGCTCGTCCATGTGGCGGATACCTTGGAGCAGCTCAACAGCGATACGGATACGCTGCTCTCCGTTGGCCGCAAGCATCTGTGCCAGCTCACAACCCTTACCTTCCAGCAGCAGGATGCGCTCAATACCGTCCTGCCGTATGGCGTAAGGAAAATAGACGCCCTGCGCACGCTCACCACGGAAAGTACCGCTGTTCTCATGCCGTTTAAAGCACAGGAAATTCGCCATGACCGGGGCGTGTATTTCGGACAGAACGCTATCAGCAAGAATCTATTGTTCATAGACCGCAAGCAGCTCTTGAACGGCAACGGCTTCGTCCTCGGTGTGTCCGGCTCCGGCAAGAGCTTCACGGCCAAACGGGAAATGCTCAATCTCGCTATGGCGACGGATGACGATATCATCGTGATCGATCCTGAGGCCGAATACAAGCTGCTCATCGAAGCGCTGGGCGGCGAGGTCATCCGCATAGCGGCCACCAGCCCCAACCACATTAACGCGATGGATATGACAGAGGGTTACGGTGACGGTGAGAACCCCGTTATCCTCAAGAGTGAGTTTATCCTCTCCCTGTGTGAGCAGCTTGTGGGAAGCGGCAAGCTCACGGCAAAAGAAAAGAGCCTGATCGACCGATGCACCGCAAACGTGTACCGCCAGTACCTTTCCAGCAACTATGCGGATACGCCGCCCACGCTGAAGGATTTCCATGCGGAACTTTTACGGCAGGACGAGCCGGAAGCACGGGATGTGGCGCTGGCTATCGAACTGTTCACCAATGGCAGCCTCAACACCTTCGCCCAGCAGACTAACGTGAACCCCGACAGCCGCATCGTATGTTATGACATCCGCGACCTCGGCAAGCAGCTTCTGCCCATCGGTATGCTGGTGGTGTTGGACAGCATATTCAACCGTGTGGTGGCGAACCGGCTGAAGGGCAGGAATACATGGATCATAATTGACGAAATATACCTCATGTTCCAGCATGAGTACAGCGCCAACTTCCTGTTCACGCTTTGGAAGCGCGTTCGTAAATACGGGGCTTGTGCGACAGGTTTAACCCAGAACGTGGACGATCTGTTGCAATCCCATACCGCCCGCACCATGCTGGCAAACAGCGAGTTTCTCGTCATGCTCAATCAAGCGGCGACGGACAGGATAGAGCTTGCGAAGCTGCTGAACATCTCGGAAAACCAACTGAGCTATATCACCAACGTGCCAAGCGGTCACGGGCTTTTGAAATGCGGCGGGAGCATTGTGCCCTTCGAGGATAGGTTTCCTACCCATACAAAAAGCTATAGGTACCTAACGACCAAGCCCTCTGAAATGTAGGCGTAGAAGCGAACCCGGCTAGGCGCAGGGTGCGTCCAGCCGGGATAGTATCAATACTATAAAAAGAGCTTTTTGAACGGTACAAGATTGTCGTCACTTGAACTCATGAGTATGTTCAGAGATAAACTCAACTACCTTATGCCACTCATTTTTGAACATAAAAAATAGCTCGCCATTGATTTCTTTTGTTGGGCAAGTATATCTTTTCCCTCCGGAAACGATTTGAACCCATTTCAGAATACGATTAATACCCAACACCAGCATCCCATTCACTTCCCATCCGTGCTCGCTTTTCAGTTATTATACCATGCACGTTGCCGCATTGCATCAGAAAACGCCGAGGCTTGCCCCGGCGTTTTCTGCTATTACAGTCTATTGCAGCGTCAAACTCTCGCCCGCCGCCCGTGGCAGCTTCCCCTCGTCATACGTCAAATGGCTGCCCATCAGCAGGATGGGCTTGTTTGTTCCGCCATAGCTGGAATCGAACATCTGCACATCGAGGTGATACCATTTTCCGCCCAGTTTAACCAAGTTCCATTGGTGCGATGGGTTCACGGGGTCTGTTTTCGCCGCATGGACATACCGGCTTTCAATGCCCACCGCGTCGAACAACGCCACCATACCTCGCGCATAACCCGAACATTGCGCCTCGCCATATACCAGCAGCCCCCACGCCGTGTTCGCCCTATTTTTGCTCCAATCGTCGGCGTACTCGCAATGGTCGTACACATAGTTCACCAGCACTACGATCTTTTCCCTGTCCGTCATGCCCTCTGTCACGCAGGCGGATACGATCTCGCCCACCTTGGCCTTTAGCTCCTTACGTTCCCGTGAGGAAAGCGATGGACCATAGACAGTTCCCTTGGAATAGTCCCCTTTTACGTCGGCTGGCGCTTGTGTGGGTTTGGGCGTTTGTGCAGGCTTGGGCGTTTCGGTCGGCTCCGGCGTAACAACGGGCGTGGGCTGTTCCGGCTCCGGCGAATATGCTGGAATGTCCACCACGACCGCAGGCGGAGCGCCGTACTCGTATGTAACGACCATCGGCGGCGGGAGATTGTCGTATTCCCCCACTTCGACTACCGCCAGTGCGGGCACACTCACGCACGAAAGCGCAAGCAGCGCAAGAAACAAAGCAATCGACTTTTTCATTTCGCATACCTCCTACATTCATTTTTCAAGTTTCAGGTTCAGCGACCGCCAAGCGCCAGCTTGACAAGGAACAAAAACGTGCCGACAAACAACATGACCGCAAATCGCAGCACGGCCAGCAATATTAATCCCACAGTACGCATGGCGAACCCTCCTCCTCTGGTTTTGTGTGATAGTAGCATACGTTTTGCCAAAAGTGTGGATGTGTTCGCGGATTACCTTGATTTTTCTCTATAAAGGATGTGATCATTACGAAAACCATAAAGCAAAAACCGCCCGGCGGAAAACCCCGGACGCTTACAAAGACCGTGCGCATGCCGCCCGCCGCCATGCGCGCCGCCGTAGAGCATGCGCTGGAAAGAACGCAAGAGCAGGCAGAGCAACAGCAGGAGTCATCCTCTAATTACGCCGTTGACCGTTCTTCCGAGCTTGCCACCGATGCCGTGCGCGTCGTAGGCGATACGGCAAAGGATGTCCTGCGACCGGATACACGCAAACTCGACGCCGTTCGGTATGAATTCGTTGAAGCGGACACTACCCAGCGACCACAACAGGCAGCACGGCAAAAATATGCCAAGGAACGCCGGAATCCGCAGTATTCCCAGCGCCCCTCCGCGGAACACGCAGCTTCCGAATCGGCGCAACAGGCAGCGCGGCAGTCAGCCGCAAAGCAGGCGCAAAGGTCAGCCTCCGAAGCACGGAGGGCCGCCATCAAAACCGTGGACAAGGCCGCAAAAGCGCCCAAACGTGCGGCAAAGGCTGGCATCAAAACCGCTGAAGCTACTGCAAAAACCGTAAAAACAGCCCAAGCCGCTACCGTAAAGACCGCACAGGCGAGCAAGGCAGCCGTCCGAGGCGCGCAAGCGGCGGCAAGAGCCGCTGCGCAAGCAGCTCGCATTGCCGCAAAGGTTGCGGTCACCGTGGCAAAGGCAGTCGCAGCGGCAATCAAAGCGCTCATCGCATGGATCGCCGCGGGCGGTTGGGTGGTCGTTCTCATCATCATTGCCGTGGGCGCCATCGCCGCTATCCTCTGTTCGGCCTTCGGCGTGTTCTTTTCGGATGAAGCTGACCCCGGAAAGCTCAAGCAGGCCATTGTAGACATCAATACCGACTTCACCAATGACTTGCAATCCCAAATAGACCGTCTTTCCGCTGGTGGGTATGATGCCGTGAACGTGATTTATGAGGGCGATTTCGATGGCGACTCCTTCATGGTCAATAACTGGACGGATGTTCTGGGCGTGTATGCGGTCAAGACCACCACGGATGAAACGACTGGCGCTGAGGTGCTGACGGTTACGCCGGAAAAGCAAGCCATACTCAAAACCACCTTTAACGATATGAATACCATGAACATCCGCACGGAAACGGAAACCACGACAACAACAACCATCAATGCGGATGGCGAGGAAGTGGAGCAAACCACTACTACGCTGATTATTTACATTGACATCCAGAGCCTTACTTATCGGGAAGGAGCGGAGCTATATTCCTTCAACGAGGATCAGATGGAAATGCTGGAGGAACTGATGAGCCCACAGTATTATTCCTTTTTCGCGGAGCTTATC
>JAQVRG010000153.1 GCA_028701165.1 Eubacteriales bacterium
CCGAATCATAATCCAAACGCCCGACATTATACAGCCGCGCGGGAAAGTCAGCAAAATACTCCATAACGGTTCTGCGACCCTGCGGATCGTCCGCGGTACACAAAACGCCGCGCGGCTTGTTGAACGCAATCCATATGCGTTCCGCCGCGGGCGCGATCCTTTTCCCGCCATATTCGACAATGTCGCCGTCTTCCACGCTGCGACCAAGCTGCGCGATCTCTCCGTTCACGCTTACAAGCCCTTGGGCGATAAGCGCCTCGCACTTCCTTCTGGACGCAACGCCGGCGTCGGCCATCCACTTTTGCAATCGCAAAAGAATTTCCTCCTATGCGCTCCAGTCCCTGATACAGCGGCTGAAGTATTCGCGCACGCCGGGGCTTTCCACCGTTTCTTTGGCGACGAGCGGCGTGCTTCCAAGCACGCGTCCGTTTTCCATCACCGAAAGCATGCCGCATTCGCTGCCAGCCTGTACCGGTATACGGAGACTGTCCAGCGTCACGCTGCTTTTTACATTCCGATCCTCCCCGCGCGCTACGGGTATCATTATATCCTTTGCCGCGCATAAAGCCAAGGTGTTTTTTGTACCGCCCGTAAGCCTTGCATAGGTCACGTCGTCACCGCTTTTCACGATCCGTTCCATTTTATAGTTCGCAAAGCCGTAATCCAGCAGCGAAAAGGCGTCGCCAAACATATCGCCGCTGTTGAGCACCACGCCCACAAGCTGCATATCCTCGCGCAGCGCCGCAAAGCACAAACACTTTCCGGCGTCCGAGGTATAGCCTGTCTTTACGCCGTTTCCGCCCTCATATTGGCGAAGCGTCTTATTCTTGTTAGAAAACGTCCGTATCGTATCTCCCGTTTGCGTCTGGTATCGCTGTGTACATACAAGCTTTTGAAAAGTGGGGTTTTTCATCGCATAGGCGGCGATCACGGCAAGATCGTATGCCGTCGTGTAATGCGCGTCGTCGTGCAGGCCGTTGGGCGTAACAAAATGCGTGTTGGTCAGGCCCAGATCCGCCGCTTTCGCGTTCATCATCGCCGCAAAGCCAGCGACGCTCCCGCCGACATGTACGGCGATCGCTACCGCCGCGTCGTTTCCGGAAGCCAGCATCAGTCCGTATAGCATATCCTCCATGCTGAGCTTTTCGCCAAGCTTTAGGTACATGCTGGAGCCTTCCATGCCGTACGCTTCCGTCGTTACCGTCACCATATCCCTTAGCGGGCAGTTTTCCAGCGCGATGACAGCCGTCATGATCTTTGTGGTGCTGGCCATCGGCAGACGTACATGGGCGTTTTCCGCACACAATACCTTTCCGCTGCGCGCCTCTAAAAGCACAGACGCCTTTGCATTGATGTCCGGCGTCTGCGCGGCGCGGCTTGGCGCGCTCCATGAGGCGAGCGCGCAGAGAACGCACAGCGCCGCCCCTACCCTTTGACGCACCCTACGCATCGGTTCCGCCGTCCTCCTTGCACGCGCCTTTTTTCGCCATACCTTCCACGATTTGCAGCGCCTGCGGTACGGCGTCCATGATGCGTTCTATAGGTGTGGCGTAGCTTGTGGAAAGCAAGCGTACCCTGTCTTCATTCACATACAAAAAGCCCATAGGCGTAAGGCTCATACCCGCCACCGCCGTACCCGCAAACGGATAAGCGTCCGCGGCTGCCGTATCCATCATACCGCCGCTTCGCTTCACAGGGCCGCTTTTTTGACCGTATTCGCCGCCGCCGGATAAAAAGCCGAGCGTGACCTTGGATATCGGCAGGATCACCGCCTTATCGCCCGCCGTTATGGGCTTTCCTACCACAGTGTTCACATCCGCGATGTCCTTAAGCTGTTCCATGGAGGTTTCCATGATGTTTTCAATGGGATGCGGCATATTCTTCTCCTCTTCTGCTTGTTTTTTCTTTCAATAGGGCAAGTATAATGTGCGCGGCTCGCAAAACGAATATGCCTTCCAATTTTAGCCTGCATACGTTCCCCGCAAAGCTTGGAAAAAGCGCCGTTTCACATGGGATATCCCATATCGCGGCCAGCATGTCGAAGGCTATGCGCAAAAGCCCTGTAAACATAAGCGTACCTACGGCGCTGTCCGCGCAGCCGATTTCGCCTTGGCAGCGCAGACGCGTAAGGCGCACATGGCGGCGGAGCGAAAAAACGCTCTTCCACGCGCCCTTTTTTCTCTTTTTTTTAACCGTTATTTTCGGTATATGAAAACGATCCCTCTCCAATTTTTTCCATGTATACGGTTCCCTGATCTCGCCATAGAATTCGAAATGGAGCGGTATAAGGCCGTAAAATATCCGATATTCCGTATACACATACACAGCGCCGCCGCAAAGCTGCAAGCGTACGGATACGCGGATATCCCAAAATACGCCGATGAAGATAAGAATCATCAGTATAAAAAAAAGCGGCATAGCCCTCTCCTTTCGGATTGCCATACCGTTAAGCTGTTACGTTATCGCTTTTTTTATGAAATGTTTTCCTTGTCGGATTCCGCCTGCATTTCCTCATCCTCCGGCGAAAACTGCGGCAAATCCTTAAGTGAATGCAGCCCGAACTGGCGCAAAAACGCATCCGTCGTACCAAACATCATGGGACGGCCAATGGTATCCTTGCGTCCCACCTCCTGAATCATACCGATATTGAGAAGCTGGCTCACGGAATAATCGCAGCGCACGCCGCGCACGTTTTCGATCTCGGCGCGCGTTACGGGCTGTTTGTACGCGATGATGGAAAGCGTCTCCAGCATGGATTGCGAAAAACTTTTCGCCTGCACGGGCTGGAGCATGTTTTCTATGATGGGCGCATACTCCCTGTTGGATACGAGCTGTACCGTCTGTTCCGTGATATAAAGCTGTATGCCGCGCCCTTCTTCCTTGTACAGCGCGTCCATTCTCTGCAAAAGCGCCTGAAGCTCAAGCTGCGTCATATCCAAGCCGCTCATCAGCTCCGCGAACGTCAGCGGCTCCCCAGAAACGAAAAGAATACATTCCATCACTGAAATCTGCTTATCCTGCATGTGTTTCACCTCTACTCATCCGTGTATGCGATATCCGCGTCGTCCTCAAGCAAATGATCTGCCTGAATGGATATGGGGCCGTACTGTCGCTCCTGATCGATCTTGACCTCGTTATGCTGCAACATGTCCATCAGCGCCATCATGGTAACGATGATCTCCATTTTGACGAACGCGCCCGCGAAAAGCTCCTCAAAGCGCACGCGCCCGCGCGCCTGAAGCAACGCGCGTATCTTGCCAAGCTGCGCGCGGATGGTATACGCGTCCGCCTGTACCTGCCGCTGCGGCTCACGCCCCGTGCGTTCCTGCACCTTGCTCAGCACCGAAAGAAAAGCGTTATATAAGCTGTCTAAATCGGATTCGGCCAAATCATATTCCTGCGGCGGCAGCAAAACCTCCTCCGGAAGCTTTGTGTAGCATCCGCCCACGCCGTCGCGCAAGTCGGCAAGCTTCTGCGTGGCTTCCTTAAAGGCCTTATACTCGCGCAGCTGTCGTATCAAAACGACCTCGGGATCCTCAAGTTCCTCTTCCTCGCGCGGCGGTCTTGGCAAAAGCGAGCGGGATTTGATGTACAAAAGCGTCGCCGCCATGGACAAAAACTCGCTGGCCGTATCCATATCCAGCGTATCCACCTGCCGCATATAGTGTAAGTATTCCGCCGTGATCTGCGAAATGAAAATGTCCTTGATATCCACTTCCGCCTTTTCTATCAGATGCAGAAGCAGATCAAGAGGACCGTCGAATTGTGAAAGATGAACCTCGTACGCCATACGCCGCTTACGCTATACGAAACAGCAGGCTGTAAAACGCCAAAATGCCGCCGGATACGCCGGATATGGCAAAGGACATGATCCCGGTGAGCAGCCGCGTAAGCACCAGCGCGATCAAAATAAAGGAGCCGTATCGTTCCATCCATATAAAGAAATTGGGGCCGACCTTGCGGATCAGCAAGCATTCCAGCACATGAAAACCGTCCAGCGGATAAATCGGAATCAGATTAAAGATGCAAAGCCCCAAATTCAGCGAATAGAATACCGAAAGGAAGTTCATCAATATGACGTTATTCACGTTGAGCTTGAACAGGCAGAAAAGCTGTACGCCCATCGTAACAAAGGCCAGCAGAAAATTGAGGACTACGCCGGCTAGAGAAACGATGATCTCATCCCTGCGGGGTCTGTTGAAGTTTCTTGGATTGATGGGCACGGGCTTCGCCCAGCCAAACCGGAACAGCAGAAGAAAGACAAGTCCCATGGGGTCGATATGCCGCAGGGGATTGAGCGTCATGCGGCCCATAGCTCTCGCCGTCGGATCGCCCAGCTTATAAGCGGCGAACGCATGCGCCCATTCATGGGCGGAAAGCGCAACCAAGATAGCGGGTACGAGATAGATCGCATCGCTTAAAAGATCGCGCAGATATGTTGTGATAAAGCTCAAGGTTCACGCTCCCTATTTAACATTGCTCCTATTATACGCCAAACCCACGGCGCAGAGCAAGGTTAAATACGCTTCCTACATATGCAGAAAGCTGCGCACGACTCTTGATAGCCTGTCGCGCCAGCTCGACGCCGCTATATCCTCCCGCACCGTAAGCTCTACCTTGGCCAGTATCCCGCCGTCCGCGTCAAGATATGTGACGTTTCCCAAAACCTCGCCCGCACGCACCGGCGCCGTAAGAGAAGCAG
>JAQVRG010000154.1 GCA_028701165.1 Eubacteriales bacterium
TGCGATACGATAATGCGGATGAACGGCCTGCGCCTTGCAGTATTGCGCGTATACCCAAGGATCCAGCAGCGCCTGATCGAACAGCAGCCCCACGGTCGCCTCCGGCGCGAGCTTTTGCAGCTCGCGCAGCACATAATGGTTAAAGGAGGAATAGTGTACGCGCCCCTGCATGCCCATCTCGCGTTCCAACTGCACCAGCTTCTCCCAAATGCCCCAATATACGATCACATCGCATTTGATCTCCACATTCACGGTAAGGCCTGTGTTTCGCAAAAGGCCATATACCTCCCTGAGCGTCGGGATGCGCACGCCCGCGTAATCCGCCATGCCGTTGGAAAAATCGAGCGCCTTCAGCTCCTGACAAGTCATATCCACCACGCGGCCCGTGCCGTTGCTGGTGCGATCCACCGTTTCGTCATGGATCACCATCAGCTTTCCGTCTTTGGATTCATGCACGTCCAGCTCAACGCCGTCCGCTCCCATTTCCACCGCCAGCTTGAACGCCGGTATCGTATTTTCCGGCGCGTAGGCGCTCGCGCCCCTGTGTGCCCAAACCTTCGTCATGCCTTTCGCCTCCAATATGTGCAAGAATTGTCGAAAATAGTATATCACAACAAAAACGGCGGGGCAACTCCCGCCGTTTCGCATTGGTAAGTGGCATATGTCCTTTGTCGAAAAGCGGAACTTCAGTTCCGCGGCAGCGGCTTATCCTCATAAAAAGTGCAGCCGCCAATGAATTCGCGCAGGATAGAGGTCGGAGGGATTTCGTCCACCTCGTTGTCCAATTCTAAAAAGTAGTTGAGAAATTTCACCATGCCGTTGGCCGTGGTATAGTAAGGATTATCCGGGCTTACCTGCTTCAAAAGCGGATACACATAGGGCTTGAGCGCCGCGATCTCATACACGAGCGTGGTGTTGAAAAACACATCCGCATTCTCTTGGAAGGGGAAGATCCACTTCTCCTCGCCACGGCGCACGCTTGCCCACATGGAAAGCGTCTGCTCCATGGGCGCGTTGCGTGTGCGATAGTCCCGCACCAACCGGCGCAGAAGCCGGATATCCGTGGTGCTGATGCGGTTATGATCGTCAAGATTGAGCGTCGTTAGGGCGGATACATAAACGCGGAACACCTCGGCCGGATCGATCGCATCGGAAAGCATGCGCGGGTTCAGGCCGTGTATGCCTTCGATGATGATGGCCTGCCCCGGCGCGAGCTGGATCAAATTCCCCTTGGGAGCGCGTTTCTGCGTTGTAAAGTCGAAGCGCGGCGTTTCCACCGCCTCGCCGCGCAGCAGCCTCTCAAGATCCTCGTTAAAGCGCGGTATATCCAGCGCCTCGATATCCTCAAGATCGATCTCACCGTTTTCATCTGGCGTAAGATCGCAGCGATCCCGATAGTAATTATCCAAGGACAGCAGTATGGGCTTGTGTCCCATCACATGCAGCTGTGTCGCAATGCGGTTTGCGCTGGTGGTCTTGCCAGAGGAGGATGGCCCCGCCACCATGACGGCGCGCGCGCCGCGCTCGATGACGCCGTCTGCAATGGCCGCGTAGCTGCGCTCGTGCAGCGCTTCGTTCAAGCGGATCAAACCGCGCACCTCGCCCGATTCGATCTGGGAGTTCAGCTCGTAAACCGTGCTACATTCCATCAGCTCGCCCCAGCGCTCGGACTGCGCGAAAACCGCGCCCAGCTTGGGGCTTTCCCTGTATTCCGCCACGGCGTCCGGCGCGTCCGGGCGGGGCAGCAGCAGCACAAAGGCGTCCTCTCCCACACAGGTGAGGCGGAATACGTCGGCGTAGCCCGTATCCGGCATCATCTCGCCGTAGAAATAATCCACGATATCGTCCACGCCATATACGTCGAAATAATCGAATTTGCGCCATTTAAGCAGCTTAAGTTTATCCGGCTGCCCGTTTTTTTCAAAGATCTCCAGCGCTTCTTCCATGGTGAGCCTGCGGCGCTTCAGCGGCGTCGCTGCGCGCACGAGCCTTCGCATCTCCCCCTCCAGTGAGAGCACGTCGGCCTCGCTCAAGGAAGGCGTTTTATTAAGCGTTACATACAAGCCGCCGCCGATCGCGTAGCGTACCCGCAGGCGCGCCGTCTCCTCCGGAAACAGGCGGTGCACCGCAATGCTCAAAAGCAGCAGCAGCGTGCGCTCATAGGTGCGCTGCCCGTCGGGATCCGCATAGTAAAGAAGCTGTACGTCCATGGGCGCGTGCGGCTCCATATTCAAGCTTAATACATTGCCTTCCACCTTCGCGGCGATGGGGCGCTTGGCCAAGCTGTCGCTGTCAAGCCCCAGCTTTTTTACGGCGTCAAGCAGACTTTCGCCCTGCCGCAGCGAAATGCCCGTTCCGTTGATGCGGATATCGGTGTCCTGTTGTTTTGTATTTGTCATGACGGCTCTCCTTCTAGGTTTATTGCATATACTGCGCTTGATACAGACGGCTGTAAGGCCCGTCCTGCTTCAACAGCTCCTCGTGGGCGCCGCGTTCGGCGATGCGCCCCTCGGCGATAACGATGATCTCGTCGGCGTTGCGCACGGTGGAAAGGCGGTGCGCGATCGTCAGCGTGGTTCGTCCGCGGCTTAGGTGCATAAGCTCCTGCGTAATGCTGGCCTCCGTTGCGGAGTCCAGCGCCGAAGTCGCCTCATCCAGTATCAATATAGGCGGATTTTTCAAAAATATCCGCGCGATGGAGATTCGCTGTTTCTGCCCGCCCGACAAGGTTACGCCGCGCTCGCCCACATGGGTGTCGTAGCCGTCCGGCATCCGCATGATATCCTCATGCACCTTGGCCGCCTTGGCGGCCTCAACGACCTCCTCGCGCGTGGCGTTTAAGCGTCCGTAGCGAATATTTTCAAAGATCGTATCCGCAAAGAGGAATACATCCTGCTGCACGATACCGATGTTGGCGCGAAGCGAATGAAGCGTCACCTCGGCGATATCTCTGCCGTCGATCAGCACCCGTCCCGCGTCCGGCTCGAAAAAGCGCGGGACAAGATGGCACAGCGTGGTTTTCCCGCTGCCCGAAGTCCCTACCACGGCTACCGTACTGCCCGCCGGGATCGTGATGTTCACATCTTTGAGCACGCAGGGGTTATCATCCCTGTCCTTATAGGAAAAGCGCACGTCCTCAAAGGCGATATCGCCGCGCACAGCGCCTATATCCACGGCGTTGGGCGCGTCCTTGATCGCGGGTTTGATATCCATCAGCTCGCAAAAGCGGGAAAAGCCGCTCATGCCCATCGTGTAGATTTCCGTAAACTGCGTAAGCTTCTGAATGGGTCTTGTGAAGCTCGCCACATACAGCGTGAACGTCATGAGCGCCACTACGTCCATGCTGCCGCGCATGATCATATAGCCGCCCGCCGCGATCACCAGCACGCTTAGGATATTCGTGAAGAATTCCATGGAAGCGAAAAACGTACCCATGACCTTAAAATAATCCGTGCGGGCACGGACAAATTTTTCATTGCCGCGCACAAATTTATCGATCTCATACTGCTCGTTGGCAAACGCCTGCGCGACGCGCATGCCGGAAATCGACGACTCGATATCCGCGTTTACCCCGGCCATGCCCTCCTTGACGCGCCTGGACGCGCGCGACATGCGCTTTCGCAGCGCCACAACGATCCCAAAGAGCACGGGAACGCTGATAAGCAGCACCACAGCCAGCCGCCATTCGATGGTGAGCATCACGCAAAACGCGCCTAGAAAGGTCACGGCGGATATAAAAACATCCTCCGGCCCATGGTGCGCAAGCTCCGTGATCTCAAACAAGTCGCTCGTGCAGCGCGAGAGCAGCGCGCCTGTCCGCGCGTTGTTGAAAAAGGTAAAATCCAGCGTTTGCAAATGCGAAAACACGTCCCGCCGCATGTCGGCTTCCATCAGCACGCCAAGCTTATGCCCCATGGCCGTTACAACGTATTGCAGCACCGCATAAATAATATATGCGGCAAAGCAAAGCGCCATGATCGCCGCGAACGCACCGTAGAGCCTGCCGGGAAGAAACCGTTCAATCGCAAGCTTCGTCAAAAGCGGGTAGGCGATCCCTATGCAAGCCATAAGCAGCGCACAGAGCATATCCGTGATAAAAAGCGGCATGTGCGGCCGATAATAACGTAGAAAGCGTCTCAGCTTTCCGGCTTTGTTCTTCTTACTCATAAAGTAATTATAGCAGATTTATGAAAATATGCTATAATGTATCGGTGTAAATATGGCATAAGCATGCCAAGCAGGAGCGTCCATGAGCAAAACCACCCGATCCTTCGTAACAGGCGCCGCGATTCTCGCCTTTGCCGGGCTGATCGTCAAGATCATCGGCGCGTTTTTCCGCATCCCGCTCGCTAACGCCGTGGGATCTGTCGGCATGTGCTATTACGAGGTCGCCTACCCCTATTATGCCGGCCTTTTGGTCGTTTCCACCGCCGGTTTCCCCACCGCTATATCCAAGATGGTATCCGAATATGTATCCCTAGGCGATTACGCCGGCGCCAAGCGCGTTTTCCGCGTGGCGCTGCTCATCTTGGCGGGCATCGGCCTTTTTACGGGCGCGCTGATGTTTGTGGGAAGCGGCGCGCTTGCCAAACTTTCCACCTTCACGGAAGCGTCGCTTAGCTTTAAGGCGCTTGCCCCGGCGCTCTTCTTCGTGTCCGTCATGTGCGCTTACAGAGGGTATTTGCAAG
>JAQVRG010000155.1 GCA_028701165.1 Eubacteriales bacterium
GATGGAAGCGTGGTTGAGCTCGTCCGAGATCACCGCGTCCTCCGCCCCCAAGAGGGTCTCAAACAGGCCGCCGTTGGCGTCAAAGCAGGAGGAATAGAGAATGCAGTCGTCCGTGCCCAAAAAGTCCGACAGCTTCTTTTCAAGCTCCTTGTGCTGCCCTTGCGTGCCGCAGATAAAACGCACGGAGGACATGCCGTAGCCCCAGCGGTCATAGCTTTCCTTGGCGGCCTTGATAAGCTCCGGATTGTCGGAAAGGCCCAGATAGTTGTTCGCGCACATGTTGAGCACGCCCTTTGCCTTCGTCGTATCGATGCGCGCCTTCTGCGGCGTGGTGATGATGCGCTCGTCCTTATAAGTGCCCGCCTCGCGGATACTCTCAAGCTGCTCCCGGTAGAATTGCAACGCTGTTTTCATAACCGTTCTCCTTTCCTATTTCGCCCAAGTCAGCACAACCTTGCCCGACTTGCCGCTGTTCATAGCCTCAAAGCCCTTGTCAAAGTCCGTATAGTGAAATCTGTGCGTGATGATGGGCGTAAGATCCAAGCCCCCTCCACCATGGTGATCATCTTATACCACGTTTCAAACATCTTGCGGCCGTAAATACCCTGCAGCGTCAATCCCTTCCAGATCACATGATTCCAGTTGATCTGCGTGCCGGGCTGCTGGATGCCTAGAAGCGCGATCTTGCCGCCGTTTCGCATGTTTTCGATCATGGTGTTCAGGGCGCTGCCGCTGCCGCTCATCTCTAAGCCTACGTCAAAGCCCTCCACGATGCGGCGTTCTGCAAAGATGTCCTCTACCTTATCGCGGGAAACGTTGACGGTCTGCGTAGCACCCATCTTTTTGCACAGCTCCAGCCGGTAATCGTTGATATCCGTCACCACGACCGAACGCGCGCCGTTCTTTTTGCAGATCGCCGTCGCCATCATGCCGATGGGACCCGCGCCCGTAATGAGCACGTCTTCGCCGATCATATCGAACATCAGCGCCGTGTGCGTGGCGTTGCCAAACGCGTCAAAGAAGGAAACCACGTCCTCGTCGATCCCTTCCGGAATGGGGATGACGTTATGCGCGGGGATGACGATATACTCGGCAAACGCGCCGGATCGATCCACGCCCACGCCCTTGGTGAACTTGCACCACTGCCCGTTGCCCGCGCGGCAGTTGCGGCAGTGGCCGCATACGATATGTCCCTCGCCGGAGACGATCTGCCCCACATGGTAGGCGGTAACGCCCTCGCCAAGCTTCTCGATCTCGCCGACGTATTCGTGGCCGACGATCATGGGCGGATGAATGTGCTCCTGACTCCACGGATCCCAGTTATAAATGTGCACGTCCGTACCGCATATCGCGGTTTTGTGTATCTTGATGCGCACCTCGCCCATCCCCGGCTCGGGTACGGGCATGCGTTGCAGCACCAGCCCCTTTTTGGCCTCGGTTTTCACCAAAGCGTCCATCATCGCTTGCATGATTCTGCTCCTTTCGCGTCCGTTAGGGTATATGATTCGTTACGGTTTGGTTTGTTTTGTTCGCAAGAAGTGTCCTTGAACTACAGACATATTATATGCCCGCGCCTTTCCTTTTGCAAGGGACAGCGCGGGCACAATCGTACTTTTTATTAGATTTTGTATGTGTTTTTCAGCGTTTTCTTTTCATGGCGCATCCTGTCCGTATTCTGCGGACATTCTTACATGTAATGCACCTCGATCGTGCCGAAGCTGACGCTGCCCATAACGCGGATGACCTTCGCGTCGGTGTTGCATGCGCCGTGCTCCTCCCAATCGGCGGCGGATTTGCTCACCTGCTGCAAATCGGCGCGAAGCGTGCGCGGCAGCCACAGCTCGGCGCAGCCAAAGGATACCTCCGCGTGCAGCACGGCGCCGTCCGCGGCGCTTTGTACATTCCGCATATCCAGCACACCGTGGCCGAAGTGCACCTCCATCTCGCCGCCTTGGAAGCGGGAGGCGGCAGCGACATAGTTGTTCTCCGCAAAGGAGCTTTTCATATTGATATGCCCGTCCGTGTCGCTGAACTTGCTTTCCGCGTGGCGGCGCATGAAGTCGCTGTTGCGGTTCCAATGCTCCCATTCCTCCTCCTTATAGGGGCGGGGAAAAAGGTGATCCCAAAGAATCGTAAGCCCCAGCAGCACAAGAAACACAGGCACGCCCATTGCCCATGTCAGCGTAAAGGGCAACACCACGCCAAGATTCGTCATCAAAAGATACAGCCCCAAGAGCACAACGCCTAAGTTGAGGAAGGAGAAGCGCCGCAGCATCCAAATCGTGCCCAAGACCAGCAGAATGGACGCCCAAATCACGCCCCACGGCTTGATCGCCACATCCATGAACTACCCGCATAAAAGCGCCAAGCCGGCGACGACCACCAGCGCCCCAAACCACATGCCGCTTTTGCTGATCTGCGTTTTCTGATTGTTTTCCTTTGCATAGGCGGCGCGTACGGCCTCCGCGTCGATGTCCTCGCGTCCGAGCAGGCTGTCCGTCGACGTGCCGAACACCTCCGCGATGTGCGGCAGCATCGTAACGTCCGGGCAGGATATGTCGTTTTCCCATTTGCTCACCGCCTGCGGCGTTACGCCCAATAAAGAGGAAAGCTGTTCCTGCGTCATGCCGGCGGCCTTGCGCAGCGTCATGATACGCTTGCCCATGCTCATCTGCTTTTGTGTATTGTCTTCCATGTGTTTGCCCTCGCTTTGTTTTTGATGGTCGCAGTATCGCACAATAAACCCCGGTTGCGCCATAACCGCGTTGGCGAAAAAACGGATTTTCGCGCGCAACCAACGGTTGAGTTGCCGGAATTTAGGCAAAAACAAAGAAAATACGCGCGGTGATTACACCACGCGTATCTTTCGTTTTACATTTGTGCGAAGCGCGCTTCCAGCTTTTGAAGCATGTCCTTCGCCGTCGCAAGCTTCGTCCTTTCCTCCTCGATCACCTTTTCGGGCGCCTTGGAAACGAAGCCGGGGTTATTGAGCTTGCCGTCCGCGCGCGCGATCTCGCCCTTTATGCGCTCGATCTCCTTCTGCACGCGGGCACGCTCCTTTTCCATATCCACGAGCTGATCCATGGGCATATAGGCCTCGGCAAAGGCGCTCACGGCACTCACGGCGTCAGCGGGAATGCCCGCTTTGTCCGTTTGCACGGTTACCGCCGCGCTGCCGGCCAAGCTCTTGATGTACATCGCCGCGTCTTGCAGCGCCGCTGCGTTCTCACGGCTCACAACCGTCATAGCCGGACGTTTCGAAGGCGGCACGTTCATTTCCGCGCGCAGGTTGCGGATCGCGCGGATCAGATCCATGATCCCCTCCATCGCGGCCGCTTCCCGCGGGAAAGCATAGGCTTCCTTGACGGTGGGCCATGCGGCGCGCATGATGGTCTCCTCATGGTTGGGGAGGTTCTGATACAGCTCCTCGGTAATAAAGGGCATAAAGGGATGCAGCAGCTTCATGCTGTCCGTCAGCACCCGCACGAGGATGGCGCGCACGTTGGCCTTCTGCGCTTCGTCGCCGCCGTTTAGGCGCGGCTTTGCCATCTCGATGTACCAGTCGCAGAATTCGCTCCACACGAAATCATAGATCTTTTGCGCCGCGATATTCAGTTCGAACAGGTCAAGGTTGCGCGTCACCTCGCTGATGTTTTCGTTGAGGCGGTGCAGTATCCACTTATCCGCCGCGTCGAGCATGGACATATCGATCCCGCCGATGGGCGCGTCGCCCAGATTCATCATGAGGAAGCGCGTGGCGTTATACACCTTGTTGCAGAAATTGCGCGCGGCCTCCACCTTCTTGACGGAAAAACGCATATCGTTGCCCGCGCTGTTGCCGGTCACAAGGCTGAATCTAAGGGGATCCGCGCCGTAATCGCGTATGATCTCCAAAGGATCGATGCCGTTACCCAAGGATTTCGACATTTTGCGTCCCAGCTCGTCGCGCACGATACCGTGGACGTACACCGTGTCGAAGGGCTTCTCCTTCATCACGTCCATGCCGAACACGATCATGCGGGCGACCCAGAAGAAGATGATATCGTAGCCCGTGACCAGCGTGCTGGTGGGATAGAAGTAGTCAAGCTCCGCCGTTTTATCCGGGTAGCCCAGCGTGGAGAACGGCCACATGCCGGAGGAGAACCATGTATCCAGCACATCTTCATCCTGCCGCAAGGGCGCGCCGCACTTGGGACATACCGTCTGCGCGGTGGGAGATACCACCGTTTCGCCGCACGCGTCGCAGTAATAGGCGGGTATGCGGTGCCCCCACCAAAGCTGGCGGGAGATGCACCAGTCGCGGATGTTGTACATCCAGTTGAAGTAGGTCTTGTCAAACCGTTCGGGCACGAACTTCACGTCCCCGTTCTTCACCACCTCGATCGCCTTTTCCGCCAAGGGCTTCATATCCACGAACCACTGCTTGGAAACAAGCGGCTCCACCGTGGAATGGCACCGGTAGCAGGTGCCCACGTTATGCGCGTAGTTCTCGATCTTGACGAGATTGCCGCTTTCCTGCATATCCTTAACGATCGCCTCGCGGCATTCCATAAGCGTAAGTCCCACATACTTGCCGCCGTCGGCGTTGATGTAGCCGTCGTCCGTGAACACGCGGATAACGGGCAGGTCGT
>JAQVRG010000156.1 GCA_028701165.1 Eubacteriales bacterium
TGACAATCCCGATGCTGCGCATGATCAGGATGCTCTTTTTCGTCGGATCTCCGCCGAAGGTAGCCTTTTCCGGCTTGACAGTGAGAAATATGCCGACGGCCAGCGCCAAGATGCAAAGGATCCAGTAAAGCACTTGTCCCATAGCGATTTACTCCCCGAACTTCTTTGCGCCGAGGAAGTACAGTATAGGCAGAATGAGGGATACGACGCCGCCGATGATGCTCATGCCCAGGACCATGCTGGCGCTGACGCCGGGAACAACCGTCTGGGCGCTCCCAATCAGGCCGACAACAATGTTCACAACGGCAATCGCAAGGAGCGCGTAGCTGAGCTTCCTGCACAGGGCAACCTTCTCATCGTCCCCGGTCTTGACGGCTTTCGTCCCCATGACGCCCGCGACAAGGAGCAGGAGGCTGTTGACAAGGTTGATAATCGCCGACGCCAAAACCCCGGTAGTCCCGGACAGCACGGAAATGCCGCTAATCACGCCGAAGATACCGAAGACGATCATAATGATGCTGACGGTTCTGAAATACTTTGTGTTCATAATGGTTCTCCTTCTCTATTTATAATTCCAGTTCGCGTTTTTGAAATACCAGTAGCGCAATCGTGCAGCCAAGCACGCAGTAGGCAAGCACGATGCATAGCGGTCCGACGCCGGAGAGTCCGCCAATCAAATAGGTTTGCAGCGTATCGATGGAAGCGGTTAATGTGTACCGGCTCAAATGCAGGCCGTCGATGGCTTTCACAGACAGCAGCAGCCGCGCCACCGTATGCAAAACCTTGGCATAGAGCGCGATATACAGAACCAGCGCCAGACCGAGACTGCGCTTGCAAAACAACAGAATCATGGTAAGGCTCATGTAGCCGACCGTCTTGAGCCACTCCACAAAGAAATACACCGATAGCTCCCGCAGTTGAACGGGGAGCAGCCCGGCCTGAAACAGCGCGCCGAACGCAATGATAAACACGGCGTAAACGATCACGTCCAGAAGCGTGAGCAGGATGATTTCGAGAAACTTGCCAAGCACAAGCCCCGTTCGCGACAGTCCCGTTCCAATCGCGGCCTGCATGGTCTTGGCCTTCAAATCGTCCCCAAACACGAAGAACAGTTCTATGATGCCAATGATCAGCGACAGGGGTTTGATCATCGCCTTGATCGCGGCGACATAGGCAAACGAGCCCCACTCCCCATACAACCCGGTTTGACCGAATATAGCCGCGCAGAGCGTCAGTCCGCCAAGGCAGAGAAGCAGCATCAGCCATCGTGGAAAGCGGTGCAAAAGCCGGCGCAACTCGCAGGAAAGATAACCGATCATCTCATCACCCCCTTCTCAAAGCTCAAGCTCGGTATTTTTGAACAGCCAGGATGCCGCTGCCGCGCCCCCGACAATGTAAACCAGTATCACAATCAGCGAGGCTATATCAAAGTGCCCGAGAAGCGCACGGGTAAAGAACGTGTTGATTTCCGAGGTAAGCAAAAACCGGCCGAGATGCAGCGCGGAAAGCGCCTTCACGCCAAGCGCCATGCCGAGCATCTTGTTCGCAATCCCGGAGGATAGGGCAATGAACGCCAATATGGCAAAGAGCGCGTTTTGCGAATAGAAGCCGAGTATCAGCGAAAGGCTCCCGTAGGCGACCGATTTGACCCATGCGCCGACGAGCCAAAGCAGCAACTCTCGCACGGTATCGACTCCCATCCCCAGGTGAAAAACGCCGTTTGCCGCAAAAACCAGAACGCCGAATACAACGATATCAACGAGCATCAAGCAGGCCAGATCGATGAGCTTGGTCAGTACGATCTTCGTGCGGCTGATGCCCATACCGATGGCCTGCTGCATGATCTTTGCGCGAAAGTCGTCGCCCAGAATGACCGCCATCTCAATCGTGCCGATCACAAGAGGGAGGAACCCAACGACATAGTGCTCACACAGGATCATCAGCGGAGCGATTTGGACGTCCTCCCGGCTGATAGATACAAGCACCGTCACCAAAGCAATATACAGAAGCGCCAAAACGATCAACCGCGGGATTCTGCGGCTGATGCGCCTTAGATCTGCGCGCATATACCAAAGCATCACGCGTCTCCTTTGATCAAATCGAAGTAATAGTCCTCGAGGCTCGCGGTATCGTCGGATTGCCCGAGGATCGTCACGCCCGCCTCGCCCAGCGCTTTGACCGCGTTTTCCAAATCGTTCACCGATATCTTCACGATCTGTTTTGTAGCGGCCAGTTCCTCCTGCGTCACCACCTTGGCGATGACCCCGTTGTTGACGATGCCGAAGCGGTGCGCCGTATGCTGTAGCTCCGAAAGAATGTGGGAGGACACGATGATCGTCATGCCGTATTCCGTATTCAGCCTTTGCATGAGGTTGCGCACATCGACGATGCCCTGCGGATCGAGGCCGTTGACCGGCTCGTCGAGAATCAGGATTTCGGGATTGCCGAGGATTGCGTTGGCGATGCCCAGGCGCTGCTTCATACCCATGGAGTATTCGCCGTAGGTTCCCTTGGCCTTGTCCATTTCCACAATTTTCAAGACGCGCTCCACTTCGGTTTTATCCTTGATCTTTTTGAGGGCGCTGTAGTATTCGAGGTTCTCCCGCGCGCTCATATAGCCGAAGAAGTTGCCGCCGATAAAGAAGCCGATCTTCCGCCTGCCCTCGGATAAGGGCGTTCCCTCTTTGCCGATCGTGAGCCGCCCCGATTGATAGTCCGAAAGGCCCAGAATGATTTTGAAGATGGTGGTTTTACCGCATCCGTTTTTGCCGATCAAGCCGTAGATGTCGCCCCGGTTGATCTGCATATCGACGCCGAGCAACACCCGGTGCTTGCCGTAGCTTTTCTTGATATCCTGTAGCGTAATGACCGCTTCGCTCATGCTTTCTGCCTCCTTGGTGTGTGAAATATCGATTGGTTTTGCGGGTTATTGCGCCGTCGCGTCCGCAGGCGCGGTGGCGATTACCATACGGCGACTCGGTTGTCGGGCGCAAGGTACATGCCGTCGCCCGGCTTGATGTCATAGGTTTCATAGAACTTCTCAAACTGCTGCAACGTCGCGTTGACCCGAAGGAAATTGAGCGGATGCTCGTCGCTACTGAGCGCCGACTCGATGGCATAGGTATCCTTCATCCGCCACATCATCGCATACGTCTTGAAAAACAGCTCGTAGTCAAAGCCGGGAACGCCCTCCGCGATACCGAGCATACACTTGACGCCGCCCATATCGGCAATGGCTTCGCCCTTGACGATATCGCCGCTGTAGCCTGTTGCGCCCGGATAGGGAATGATGCCGGAATAATAATTGGAAAGCTTGCTTGCACGGAGCTGGAACGCCTGTAAATCGTCGGGCGTCCACCAGCTTTGGTAATAGCCGTCCTTATCGAAGCGGTATCCGCTGGTATCAAAGCCGTGGGTGATCTCATGCCCAACGATCATGCCGATCTTTGCCAGCGTTTCTTCATAACGGTCGTCCACATTGAACATGAATCCGTCCGCCATAATGCCCGTCAGGATATTGATCGAATTATCCGAGGGCTGATACATCGCGTTGGGCTGCGTGGTGGAAAGCGCCTTCATGTCCCATTCGTTGCGCTCCTTTTTCGTATTGATCTTTTCCACCCGCTGCGTCATGTGAAACGCGTTGATGGCCGCAACCGCGTCCACGAGGGTTTCGGAAGCGTTGATCGTAAGCCCCGAATAGTCGGTGAAGGTATCGGGATATACGGCGCGGACGGTCATATTCGAAAGCTTATCCACGGCCTTTTCCCGCGCGGCTTCGGAAAGCCAATCCTCCGCGTAGAGCATCTCGCTGTAATACGTAACGATGCGCGCAATCAGGTCCTTGAGCGCCGCCTTCTGTTCCGCCGTACAATGGCGCGCAATGTAGACCTGATCCAGCGGCTCGCTTAGATACTTGCCGATAAAGTTGTCCAGCAGGATCGCTGTTTCCTTGTCCTCGCCGGATAGCTCGCCCTTCGTTTCCGCATAGGGATCGGGCGCTTCCGTTTCCGATTCTTTCGTATTCTCCGAAATCTCATTCGTCATTTCCTGCAGGCGATCGAACGTGTCCCGATCCACAAGCGGCATGCAGTCCTGTAACGTATGCACCATATAGTAGGCCTTGATCTCGTCGAGATAGCGCGCATTGTACAGGATGCCGACGCTTGCAAGGAATTTGGGATAGGTGAGCGAATAGCTCTCGGCAATATCATATCCGTAATGCGCCAGAATTTCCGTGAGCGGGAAGTCGCCCTGCAACGCCTGCAGCTCGGAAAAGCTGCAGCGGTTGTCCGTTTCCGCCAGGTAACTTTCCACATCGGTTGCGGAGGAAACAAGCTGACTGGCCTTCGCCAGACGCGTCTCGAACCGGTAGCAGTCCCGAATGATGCCGTTGATTTTTGCGTCGGAATAGCCGAGTTTTGAAAGCAGCAGCCGCACAGACGTGTTGCTTACCTGCATTTTCAGCTTTCCCGCGTCGGAAATGTCCGTATAGCTATTCGCAGAATCCAGCGTATACTGATCCGTCACATCGATGATAACGGTATTCACGTCATGGTTCGTAAAGGTGGTACCAACGGAAATCTTGACGGGGAACAGGCTGGACAGATTGGTTCAGATC
>JAQVRG010000157.1 GCA_028701165.1 Eubacteriales bacterium
CCACATAAACGCCGCCGGCTTGTTCAATGCGCTCCGCGCCGCCCGTTACCTTGTAAGCATCAAACACGAGGATAAGGTTGCAGCCTCTGAGCGCCTGATAATTCACAAGCGAAGCGATCAGCATCTCGCGCGCTTGGCCGATATGCTCCTTTGCAGCCGCTTGCAGCCGCTCCCATGCGAACAGGATGTTATACCCGTCCACCAATAGATATTTCTGCTCCGGCGGCAGGCTTGCAAGCATAGCGGGCGTATCGGCGACCGGCTGCGCTTTTCGCCTTTCAAACAAGGCGGATGTATCCTTCACAGGACCATAGGTGCGTTCGAATATGCGTTTTAGCTCCGCGTCAAGATCGCTCTCCGCGCCGTGCGGCCGTACGGCGCTCGGTCTTTCAACGTCCGTCTCCGCACGCGTTTGCTTCTGATATTGGTCAACCTCATTCCCTTTGACGGTAAAGGCCGCGCCGCCCGCACCGGATACGGAATCCGGCGTGTTGCGGATATCCGCCTCCGGATCGTAAGCGGCGGCGGCTATCACCTCGTCCGGATTGTGGCAGGGACGATAGTCGCCTGGCAAAAGCGCCAAGCGCCCCGTTCCGTGGGTGTATGAAGCCAGCTCCCGCGCATAATCGCCAACAGCCGATACCGGTATGGAACCCGTAAGGATCGCTTCGGCGGCAACAAGCTGCGGCGCGTCCGTCTCGCCGCACATGCGCCGAATATCCGTCATGGCGCGGCCGAGATTTTCCGCGGGCAGCCACAGCGTAAAGCGGTAATATGGTTCAAGCAGCACGCTTTGCGCCTGCATAAGCCCCTGCCGCACGGCGCGGTAGGTCGCCTGCCTAAAGTCGCCGCCCTCCGTATGCTTTAAATGCGCTTTTCCATAAATCAAGGTAATGTGCAGATCCGTTACAGGCGCGCCGATGAGAACGCCCTTATGCGCTTTTTCCGAAAGATGCGTGCGTATCAGGCGCTGCCAATTCTGCGAAAGCACGTCGCCGCTGACCTCGCTGTGGAACATAAGGCCGCTTCCCGGCGGCGCGGGTTCCATACGAAGCTCTACATGCGCGTAATGGCGAAGCGGTTCAAAGTGCCCTATCCCAACTACGGCGTCCTTGATCGTTTCCCGGTAAAGCACCCGCCCCGCTCCAAAGGAAATGGGCAGGCCAAAGCGATCCATCGCCCGCTGCCTTATCACTTCCTCCTGCATTTGCCCCATAAGATCGGCGCGAAGCTCCCCCGTTTCCTCGTTGCTCTCCACATGCAGCAGCGGGTCTTCCTGTGCAAGCCGCTTTAGCTTTTGCAGCGCGTCGGCCTTGTTTACCCCGGCGGGAAGCTGGATCGCATAGCCGATCACCGGCGTAAGCACGGGAAGCGGCGCGTCCATCTCGCAGCCAAGCCCCTCTCCCGCATAGGTGCGGGAGAGCCCCGTCACGGCGCAAACACAGCCGGGCGTCGCCTCCTGCACGGCCGTCATCCTCTGTCCGGAATACAAGCGTATCTCGTTGACTTTCTCCGTCCACACCGCTTCCTTTTGCATGCCGGCTCTGATGTTGGATACGGTATCCTTCACGCGCAAACAGCCGCCGGTGATCTTCATCCAAGTAAGACGCTCTGCGCCCTCAAAGGATACTTTGACCACGCGCGCGCCAAACACAGGCTCCGGCTGCGCAGGGCGTGCATAGCGGCACAGCAGCTCCAAAAGCCGCGTTGTACCTTCATTTTTAAGCGCCGCGCCAAAGACGACGGGAAACAGTGTGCGCGCAGCGATCGCCTCCGCGATGATCTCCTCCGCTATGACGCCGTCTGCAAGCCAAGCCTCCAAGAGCGCCTCGCTGCATTCCGCGATCTGTTCTCGGTCAGCCGTTTCCTCGGTTGTAAAGTCGATAAAAGCGCCGTTGAAACTCTCGGCAAGCGCGTTCAAAATCGACGCGCGGGACGCGTGCGGCAGATCCGTTTTGTTGACAAAAACAAACACGGGTATCCTGTGCAGGCGCAGCAGCCGCCATAGCGTACCGGTATGCGCCTGTACGCCCTCCGAAGCGCTGATCAAGAGCACCGCCGCGTCCAGCGCCGCAAGCGCGCGCTCCGCCTCCGCGCCGAAATCCGTGTGGCCGGGCGTATCCAACAGGGTAAACGTCGTTTCGTGATACGTCAGCACCGCGGGCTTTGTAAGCACCGTGACGCCCCGCGCGCGCTCGATGCTGTCCGTATCCAAAAAGCTGTCCCGATGATCCACTCTGCCCTGCTTACGTATGGCGTTCGCCTCAAAAAGCAGGCTTTCGGCAAGCGTGGTCTTGCCCGCGTCCACATGCGCGAGAAGCCCGATCACGATTTTTCTATTCGTTTTTTCCTCTGATGCGTTCATTCCGTTAGACCTCACGCCGTATCGCGCGCCGCCTCCGCGTCGCGCGCATTCGCTTTATTCTATACCGTTCCTTCCGTATGCACAAGGCTTTGCCTATGCAAACGACATGCAATAGGTAAGCATAGATTCCTTTGCGCATCCATGCTATACTACATAGGAAACCAAGCATTTTTTGTAAAAAATCATCTTGCCGCGCCCGGAGGTCAAAGGAATGGGTAGAAAAGCTGACGCAAAACGCGTTTGGATCGTTACTTGCATCGCGCTTACAGCCGTCTTTGCGCCGATACTGTTCCTCCGTTCCCAACAAGGCCTGCAGGATAGGCAAGACCCGCAGCCCGCAAATACAAATGATGGAGGAAGCACCATGAGCACGGCTACAAATCCTAAGCAACCTTTGGTAACGCACATCTACACAGCAGACCCTTCCGCGCACGTCTTCGGGGATACGATCTATATCTATCCCTCCCATGATCTGGAGCACGACGGCGAGGACAACGACAACGGCGACGAATACCAGATGGAGGATTATCACGTTCTGTCCCTAAACGCCATCGGCGCGCCCTGCGTCGATCACGGCGAGGCGCTGCACATGCGGGACGTTCCTTGGGTCAGCAAGCAGATGTGGGCTCCGGACGCCATCTATAAAAACGGCAAATATTATCTGTTTTTCCCGGCAAGAGCCAAGGACGGCAATTTCCGCATCGGCGTTGCCACCGGCAGCGATCCGGCCGGCCCTTTTCATGCCGAGCCCGACTATATACAAGGCAGCTACAGCATAGATCCCGCGGTATTCGAGGACGACGATCATAAAGTCTATATGTACTTTGGCGGGTTATGGGGCGGGCAGCTTGAAAAGTGGCAAACGGGCGTTTTTCTTCCCGGCGCGGAAGGGCCGTCCGGAAACGAGCCGGCGCTTGGGCCCCGCGTCGCGCAGATGACGGACGACCTGCTTGCCTTTGCGGAACCGCCGCAGCAGATCGTGATACTCGATCAAAACGGGAAGCCGCTGACGGCCGGCGATACCGATAGACGGTACTTTGAAGGCCCTTGGATGCACAAGTATAACGGCTTATACTACTTATCCTATTCTACGGGCGATACGCATTATCTCGTGTATGCGACCGGGACAAGCCCGAAGGGGCCGTTTACCTACCAAGGCCGTATCCTTACGCCCGTGATCGGCTGGACGACGCATCACTCCATCGTCGAGTATAATGGAAAATGGTATCTATTCTACCATGACGCGTCGCTTTCGGGCGGGGTCAACCACAGGCGGTGCGTAAAATACAAGGAGCTGCAATACGACGAAAACGGCGCCATCATCACCATGCAGCCGTAGTCGTGTATCGATAAAGTCAATGGTATAACAGCCAGCGTTGCGCGTATGCAGAAAGTCCTTCATGGCACAGACCTATACGACCAAGGAGATCGCCGAAAAAAGCGGCGTCCATGCGAACACCGTCCGCCTCTATGAGGAGATCGGTTTTATCACCAAGCCCGCGCGGCTTCCCAACGGATATCGTGTTTATACGGCGCTGCAGCTTGCGCAATGCGCCTTCATCCGCCTTGCGCTGCGAGCGGAAGTCATACAAAACGGCCTTCGAAAAAAGGCAGTGGAGATCGTGCGGCTCTGCGCCGCGCTGGATTTTGACGGCGCGCTCTCCGCTGCCGCGGCATACGGCGCTCTAATTGAAGCTGAACGGCAAAACGCCAAAGCCGCCATCGTTTCTGTGGAAAAGCGCCTGCGCAAGCATATCCCCACCCGCGGCGGCATGATCAAAAGATCGGAGGCCGCCAAAGCGCTCGGCATAACCAGCGAAACGCTGCGCACATGGGAACGAAGCGGCTTGATTTCGATCAAGCGAAGCGCCAACGGATATCGCGTCTATTCCGCCGCGGACATGGAGCGCTTGAACATCATCCGCACGCTGCGCTGCGCAAACTACTCCCTCTCCGCCATCCTGCGGCTCCTGCGTCAGCTCGACAGGCACGCGCCCCAATCGGTGGAGACGATACTCAACACGCCAGAGGAAGGGGAAACCATCGTCTCCGTCTGCGATAAGCTTCTGCTGTCGCTGCAAAACACCGCCGCGGACGCGGTGCTGCTTTCTCAAAAGCTCAAAGAAATCAGGGAAATATATTATACCCTCCAGTAACACACCAACCTTTATTTCTTTGCTATACTAACGGCTGTTATAAAAAGGAGGGAATGTTTTATGGAGAATTATCAAAAGAAAGC
>JAQVRG010000158.1 GCA_028701165.1 Eubacteriales bacterium
GCAAGGGTATGGAACAGACGGCGGCGGACGCGCTGCTTGCGGAGCTGTGCCGCGGCGGGCGGATACGGCGCTGCGGCGAACGGTACGCGCTTTCGGATTTTCAGGTGCATTTTACCAAAAAGCAGACCGCGATCAAGGATAAGCTGCTGGCGTATTTTCAGCATGCGGATATCGAACCGGACAGCGTGGAGGACGTGATCGCGGCCTATCCGCAGAACGAGAGAAGCGAATGCAAGCAGGTGCTTGACAGCCTCTTTACCGGCGGCGAGCTCGTGCTGCTTTCTCCGCAGATCTGCTACCACAAGGACGCCTTTGATAAAGCCTGCCGCGTGGTATATAAGCATTTTGAGGATCACGAGCTTATGACCCTTGCAGAGTTTCGAGACGCGCTTGGCACCTCGCGCAAATACGCGATGGCGGTATTGGAATACCTTGACAGCGCCCGCGTTACTAAAAAGGAAGGGGACGCAAGGCGGCTTTTGAAAAAGCTGTAAGCGAAGGTTTTCCCGGGTAAGGAGAAGCGCATGGATCTTACAAAGCTTGAAGCGTTTGTTTGCGTGATGGAATGCCGCAGCTTCTCGCAGGCGGCGGCGCGCATGTATGTAAGCCAGCCCACCGTGAGCGCGCATGTGGCGGCGCTGGAACGCGAGCTTGGCGTAAAGCTGATCATTCGAACCACAAAGGAAATCTATCCGTCTGAGGCGGGCAATATCCTTTACGATTACGCGCAACGCATGCTGAAGCTTCGCAGGGACGCTGTGGAAGCCATACGCAGCTATGCGTGCGACATGAGCGGTTATGTAACGGTGGCCGCGTCCAGCATCCCTGTCCGCGAGGTCTTGCCGGGGCTTTTGAAGAGCTTTCGCGCGCGATATCCCAAGATCGATGTGGAATTGCATGAAGTGGACAGCAAAGAAGCTGTGGCGCAGGTAGTGGAACGCGAAGCGGAGGTAGGCTTTTGCGGTACGCGCATGCGCGCGGCGAAATGTGTTTTCGAGGAGATCGGCGAGGATAAGCTGGTGATGATCGCGCCGGATATTCCGAAATACAAAAAGTATCAAAGGATTGGGTTTCCCGTGCGGCTGCTGGAGCGAGAGCGCTTTATCAGCCGCGAAAAAGGGAGCGGGACGCGCAGAGAGATGGAAGCGTTCCTCAAGGAAATGGGCGTGGACGCCGGAAAGCTGCAGATCGTCGCCCAAAGCGACTCCAACGAGCAGATCAAGGAATGGGTGCGGGAAGAAAAAGGTGTGGCGGTCCTCTCGCAAAGCGTGCTGGACGACCCGGCAGGCGACGCGGGACTGCTGTCCTTCGACTTTAACAGCACGCGTTTGCGGCGAAAGCTGTTCATCCTGCGGCATAAAACCAGCGACCTGTCCCCGGCGGCGCAGACGTTTTATACCTATGCCAAGGCGTATGGCAGCCAGAAAAAAATAAACGACTGATAAAAATATTCATTGCAAAATAACTACTTATCGAAAAACGGAATAAATGCGGCTTTTGCTTTGTCTGACAAGGCTTATTGGTCTATATTGTTATTATAAAAAGCGTAAGAAACAGCGAAACTAAAACAATTGCATATCGTGGAAGAAGGATGCAGGAGATCTTATAGGGAGAGCCGAAGGAATAAGCGTAGCGCCTTGCCGACGCAGCGCGAACATCTCAGGCAAACGGACTGTTTCCCGACACAACTCTGGAAAGCGAAAGCACCGAAGGAGCAACCTTTAGGAATAGAAGGGGAATCTCTCAGGTTCATGAACAGAGGGCAGGCAGCATGTTGATCATGTTGAACGCCCGCTGTTTTTTTTCTCAACGCCGGAGGAGAACGAAAGGAGCTAGGCAAATGCGGCGCGGTACGGATTACCGGATACTGACCAACAATCCTCTGGTCGTTCGATGTATGGAGGAATGGTATAGCATCGACTATTTGGAAGCAGGCTCGTATCGTGACGTATTGGTGCGGGCACGCGATCTCGTTTATGCTGGGCATACGCTTTTTACGCATCCGCTGGCGGGCAGCGTAAAGCCAAACGAAACGCCCTACCGGTCGATCGTCGTTTCGCGCGAACCGCATGCTTTTTCGGCGGAGCAGGCGGAAATCGTTTCCAACAGCTTGACGGCCTTTGACAAATTCTCGGAAAAAGACTGGCAATGGAGCGAAAAGGTTCTCGCCGATTTTCAACTGATTGACTATACCTTGCTTGCAGGCGCCATGGAGTTTGACGCGGCGGCGGGTTTAGATAAAGAACGGAATAGGATTCCAGACACAAACAAAAAATAAGAAGAAAGAAGGAGGTGTTCGCTTTGAAATTGGAACTTGGTTTGATTCAAATTAAGGACATTCAATTTTCGAAGGAATGTAAGGTGGAGAACGGAACGCTTTTCGTCAACGCGGACGAGGTGAAAGCCTTTGCTTTTGCGGATGACGACGTCAAGGCTTGCGTAAAGGACGCACACTTTGATATTGCCAAACCCGGCGAGAGCGTGCGCATTACCCCGGTCAAGGACGTCATTGAGCCGCGCGTGAAGGTAGAGGGCCCCGGCGGCGAGTTCCCCGGCGTGATCGCTAAGGTCGATACCGTAGGCACCGGCAGAACACATGTCATGAAAGGCATGGCTATCGTGACCGCCGGTAAGATCGTAGGCTTCCAGGAGGGCGTGATCGACATGTCCGGCCCGGGCGCTGCCTACACGGATTTTTCCAAGCTTCTGAATCTCGTATTGGTCTGCGATCCCGTTGAGGGCGTGCACCAGCACGAGTATGAGCATGCGGTGCGCATCGCGGGTCTTCGCGCGGCTACCTTTGTAGGTGAGCTTGCGCGAAACGTAAAGCCCGACGAGATCAAGACCTACGAGACCTACGGCGTTAAGGAAGGCTGGGAAAAATTCCCCAATCTGCCCCGCGTGGCGTATGTGCACATGCTCCAGAGCCAAGGCTTGCTCCATGACACCTATGTGTACGGCGTAGACGCCAAGAAATCGCTGACCACCATCCTCAACCCCACGGAGACCATGGACGGCGCGATCATCAGCGGCAACTGCGTATCCGCGTGCGACAAGAACACCACCTATCATCATCAGAACAACCCGGTGGTGGAGGATCTCTTCGCCCAGCACGGCAAGACCCTCAACTATGTCTGCAACATCATCACCAACGAGAACGTTTACCTTGCGGATAAGCAGCGTTCCTCCGATTGGACGGCGAAGCTTTGCAGGCTTCTTGACCTTGACGGCGTGATCGTGTCGCAGGAAGGCTTCGGCAACCCCGATACCGACCTCATCATGAACACCAAGAAGATCGAGCTCGTAGGCGTGAAGACCACCATCATCACCGACGAATACGCCGGACAGGATGGCAAATCCCAGTCCTTGGCGGACGCTGATCCTTTGGCGGACGCCGTCGTTACCGGCGGCAACGCGAACGAGGTCATTATCCTGCCCAAGATGGATAAGGTCATCGGCACGCTCGATTATGTAGACAAGATCGCCGGCGGCCACGCGGGCTCGCTGCGTCCCGACGGAACGATCGAGGCGGAGATACAGGTTATTACCGGCGCGACGAACGAGATGGGCTTCGGCTGTCTCAGCGCAAGGTAAGGAAAGGAGGCAATGAGTATGAGTTATCGTGTCGTACATTATATCAACCAGTTCTTCGCCAACATCGGCGGCGAGGAAATGGCGCATGTGCCTCCCGAAAAGCGGGATGGCATCGTAGGCCCGGGTCTTGCCTTCAATCAGGCTTGGAACGGCGAAGCGGAGATCGTAGAGACCATCGTCTGCGGCGACTCCTATTTTGCCGAGCATGAGAAGGACGCCAAGGCGCAGATACTTGCATGGGTCAAGGAAGCGAAGCCCGACATGTTCATCGCGGGTCCCGCTTTTAACGCCGGCCGTTACGGCTACGCCTGCGCAAACGTGGCGCTCGCCGTACAGGAGGAGCTTGGCATTCCGGTGCTCACCGGCATGTATGAGGAGAACCCCGGCGCCGATATGAAGGATAAGGTGCTGATCGTAGCGACCGCAAACAGCGCGGCCGGCATGCGCAAGGCCGCTCCCGTCATGGCAAAGCTTGCCATGAAGCTGATGAAGGGCGAAAAGCTGGGCGCTTCCTGTGAGGAAGGCTATATGCCCAACGGTATCCGCTGCAACTTCTTCGAGAAGGAGCGCGGCTCCAAGCGCGCCGTCGATATGCTTCTTAAGAAGCTCGCGGGCGAACCCTTCACAACGGAATATCCCATGCCTACTTTTGACCGCGTAGCCCCCAACCCCGCCGTGAAGGACATGAGCAAGGCCGTTGTGGCGCTTTGCACCTCCGGCGGCATCGTGCCTAAGGGAAATCCCGATCACATCGAGTCCTCCTCCGCGTCGCATTACGGCGAGTATTGCTTGGACGGCGTGGATGTGCTGACCGATGCGACCTACGAAACCGCGCACGGCGGCTACGACCCCGTCTATGCCAACCAAAACCCCAACCGCGTACTCCCCGTGGATGTGATGCGCGAGTTCGAGCGGGAAGGCAAGATCGGCAAGCTGCATAACTATTATTACGCTACCGTCGGTAACGGCACCTCTGTTGCGAACGCGCGC
>JAQVRG010000159.1 GCA_028701165.1 Eubacteriales bacterium
AGAAATCAAAAAAACCGACCGTCGCGCATGACGGCCGGAATGCTTCCCATATACCCTAGTTGCAGCGGGTGTTTCCGCCAAACGTTCCCATACGGGAATAGCGAAGGCCGGAATTGCCGACAAGCTCGTTGACGATATTCAAACATTCACCGAAGCGCTGATAGTGCACGATCTCCCTTTCCCGCAAAAAACGAAGCGGATTGAGCAGCGCCGGGTCGTCCGTAAGGTTCATCAGGTGCTCGTAGGTCGCGCGCGCCTTCTGCTCCGCTGCCAAATCCTCGGTCAGATCCGCGACGGGATCGCCGGTGCACTGGATGTACGCCGTGGTGAAGGGAACGCCGTTGGGGTCGCAGGGGAATACGCCGTGATCGTGGATGGTGTAGTAGCCGATCAAACCGGCGGCTTTGATATCCTCCAGACTCGCGCCGCGCATACATTGATAGATCATGGTGCCGATCATTTCCCAGTGTCCCATTTCTTCCGTCCCGATATCGTTGCAGGTCGCCTTGCAGCGGGCGTCCGGCATGGAGAAGCGCTGCGTAAGGTAACGCGTACCCGCCGCAAGCTCGCTGTCGGGACCGCCGTACTGCGCCATAAGCGCTTTGGCCATGGGCAGGTTGGTCTGCTGGATGTTCACGGGGTATTCAAGCTTTTTCATATAGATCCACATAAGTTCTCCTCCTTAATCCCATGGCCACGCGTCGTTGACATAACACCCGGTATCCGTAGGCGAGTGTCCGAAGTTCATCAGCGGCCCGTAAAGCGTTTCATATTCGCTTATGGCTGTTTTGAGGGCCTCGCCGTAACAAAGGTAGTCGTTCTTTGCCGCCATATCTGTGGGGTTGGTGTCCAAATACAGGTTGAGCTCCACACATACGAATTGCAGCTGGCTGATCTTGTTTAATAATTCATTCTGCGGCATATGCTTCCTCCTCTAGTTTACAAGCTCGGGGAACATTGTTCCCTGCTCAAGCGCTTCTACGGGGCTGAACCCGTATGTGTATACCTGCTCCGTGATGTGGGTTTGGGGAAGGGACGAGGACTCCACGGCAGGTATGTCGCCTACGTCGCCGACGCCATCCAGCACGGCGCAGACGTCGCCCGCGGGGATCATCACGGCTTCCGCCTCGTCCGCGCGGGCGCAGCGGTTCATATTGGTGATGCAATACACTTTCATTCCTCCTTATATAAGGCATAGATTGTTGTTCTGTATACTATGCGCAGTGTGGCGCAGGTGTGAAAACCGCAAGAAACAGGGTGCTTATTCGGGAAAATACGTTGCAAAAAGGAAACCCTTGTGATAACCTATATTGACGGCTGCGCAGACGCGGCCTAGAAGTATTTATTGGAGGAAACACCATGGCAACGATGGAAAAAATCCCCGGCAGTAAGGTAAAGCTGACGATTGAGGTCGATCCCGCGAAATTTGAGGAAGCAACACAGAAGGCGTATATCAAAACCGGCAAAAAATACAACGTCCCCGGCTTCCGCAAGGGAAAGGCCCCCAGAAAGGTCATCGAGAATATGTACGGGCCATTGGTGTTCTTTGACGACGCGTTCGATATCGTTTATCCCGACGTGTATGAAGCGGCGCTGGACGAGCATAAGATCGAGCCGGTCGGCCGTCCTGACGTTTCCATCATAGAGCTTGGGTCTTTGGCGGAGAACAAGCCCGTCGTTTTTGCGGCGGAGGTGCCCGTTTATCCCGAGATCAAGCTGGGCAAGTACAAGGGTATAGAAGTCACCAAGCAGGAGTATACTGTTACGGATGATATGGTGAATGAAAAGATACAGCAGGAACGCGAGAAGATCGCCCGCTTTGTGGATGTAGAGCGCCCCGTGGAAAACGGCGACGAGGTGAACCTTGATTATTCCGGCAGTGTGGACGGCGTGAAGTTCGACGGCGGCACGGCCAAGGATCAGAGCCTTCTGATCGGTTCGGGCTCCTTTATTCCCGGCTTTGAAGAGGGTATGATCGGCATGCAGACGGGCGAGGAAAAGGATATCACCGTAACCTTCCCGAAGGAATATCATGCTAAGGAGCTTGCGGGCAAGGACGCGGTATTCCATGTCAAGGTAAACGGCGTGCGCGTCAAGGAGCTGCCCGAGCTTGACGACGAATTTGCGAAGGACGTTTCCGAATTTGATACGCTCCAAGCGCTTCGGGATGCGAAGAAGGCGGAGATCGAAAAGCAGTTTATTGAGCAGGGTAACGTGCAGAAGGAAAACGAAGCGGTCTCCAAGATCGTGGAAGGGTGCGAGATGGAAGTGCCCGAATCCATGGTGGAGCGGCAGACGGATTATATGCTGCAGGATATCGCGTACCGTTTGAGCATGCAGGGCATGCGGCTGGAGGATTACTGCAAGTTTACGGGGAATACCGTAGATTCCCTGCGTTTACAGATGCACGACGACGCGCTTAACCGCGTGAAGAGCCAAATCGTGCTGGGCGAGATCACCAAGGCGGAGAAGATCGAAGCGACGCCGGAGGAGATTGAAGCCAAGATCGCCGAATATGCCGAGCAGCTCCATAAGAGCGCGGAGGAGATTGAAAAGGATCTTAAGCCGGACGATAGGAAGTATTTCGAGGATCAGATCGTCTTGGATAAGACCCTTAAGGTCGTTATGGACAACGTCAAGGAGGTCAAGGCCAAGAAGCCTGCCGCCAAGAAGGCTGACACGGAAGCGGCCGAGGAGCTTGCGCCCAAGCCGAAGAAAGCGGCGCCCAAGAAGAAAGCCGAAGCCGCTGAAGAGCCGAAGGAAAAGAAGCCCGCGGCCAAGAAGGCTGCTAAAAAGAAGGAAGACGCCGAGTAACGCGTACAGTTACAACAAGGAGGACGTTTATGAATTTGATACCCATGGTCGTGGAGCAGAGCAACCGCGGCGAACGTTCCTATGATATCTATTCCCGCCTGCTCAAGGACAGGATCGTTTTTTTGGGCGGCGAGATCGACGACGATACGGCGAATCTGGTCGTGGCACAGCTTCTGTTTCTGGAAGCGGACGATCCGGATAAGGATATCAGCCTCTACATCAACAGCCCCGGCGGCAGCGTGACCGCGGGCATGGCGATTTATGACACCATGCAGTACATCAAGTGCGACGTGTCTACCATTTGCGTAGGCTTAGCCGCCAGTATGGGCGCGTTTTTGCTTACGGCGGGCGTAAAGGGCAAGCGGAGGGCGCTTCCCAACAGCGAGATCATGATCCACCAGCCATTAGGCGGCGCGCGCGGGCAGGCGACGGACGTGGCTATCCACGCCGAACAGCTGATCAAAACGCGCAAGCGCATCAATGAGATACTCGCTTCCCGTACGGGACAGCCGCTTGAGCGGATTCAGGCGGACACTGAGCGCGACAACTTTATGGACGCGCAGGCGGCGTTGGATTACGGTATCGTAGACGAGATTATTCCTCCAAGGAGGTAGAAAAATGGTAAAGAACGGCGGAGACGAAAAAGGGCAGGTTCGGTGCTCCTTCTGCGGCAAGTCGCAGGATGAGGTGCATCGGGTCATTGCGGGCCCGGGCGTATATATCTGCAACGAGTGCGTGGAGCTGTGTCAGGAGATCATAGACGAATACACGGGCGGCGCGCAGCTTGATCTTACGGATATTCCCAAACCGCAAGAGATCGTGGATACGCTGGATCAGTATGTGATCGGGCAGGCGGCGGCTAAGCGCGCGCTGGCTGTGGCGGTCTACAATCATTACAAGCGCATCAATTCCGACGTGAAGGCGGACGATGTGGAGCTTAACAAGAGCAATATCATCATGCTGGGGCCCACGGGCTGCGGCAAAACCATGCTCGCGCAGACGCTTGCGAAAATACTCAACGTTCCCTTTGCGGTGGCGGACGCGACCTCCCTTACGGAGGCTGGCTATGTGGGCGAGGATGTGGAAAACATACTGCTCAAGCTTATCCAAGCCGCCGATTATGACGTGGAGCGCGCGGAAAAGGGTATCGTATACATCGATGAGATCGACAAGATCGCCCGCAAGAGCGAAAATCCCTCCATTACCCGCGACGTCAGCGGCGAGGGCGTGCAGCAGGCGCTGCTCAAGATCATCGAGGGTACGGTCGCAAGCGTGCCTCCGCAAGGCGGGCGCAAGCATCCGCATCAGGAGTTCATTCAGATCGATACCACCAACGTGCTCTTTATCTGCGGCGGTGCGTTCGGCGGCATCGAGGATATCATTTCCAAGCGCGTCGGCAAAAAGATCATGGGCTTCGGCGCGGATGTGCAGTCGCAGCAGGAGAAGGATATAGGCAAGCTGCTTGCGCAGATATTGCCCGAGGATCTTTTGAAGTTCGGCTTGATCCCCGAAATGGTGGGACGCGTGCCGGTGATCGTTACGCTGCATCAGCTTGACGAGCAGGCGTTGATCGATATTCTCACTAAGCCTAAAAACGCGCTTGTACGTCAGTACAAGAAGCTTTTGGAGATGGACGGCGTGGAGCTGGACTTTGAGCCTGACGCGCTGGTGGACGTCGCGCATAAGGCGATCATGCGCAATACGGGCGCGCGCGGTCTGCGTGCGATCATGGAGGACGCCATGCAGGATATCATGTTTGAGCTGCC
>JAQVRG010000160.1 GCA_028701165.1 Eubacteriales bacterium
CGCCGCCGTGATCTCGCCCCAAAGAATAGAGAACTGGGTGCGCAGCGCGTTGATGGCGACGGGCACCGTCTGAAACGCCTTGTCTGAATTCAAGGTGCAGGTAAGCAGGTATTCGTTCCAAGCCGCAATAAACGACATGATCGCGCAGGTAAAAACGCCGGGCAGCGCCACGGGAAAAATCACCTTCCAAAGCGTCTGCCACTGGGAGCAGCCGTCGATATGCGCAGCCTCCTCAATGGAGATGGGAATACGCTTGAAGTGCGCCACCATGATCCAAACCGCCGCGGGCAGCGTAATGGAGGAATAGGCCAGCGTCACGAAATAGCTGTTTAATAGGTTCAGCTTATAGAACATGTTGAAGATCGGCCCCACCACGATCATCTGCGGGAACATGGATACGCCCAGTATCAGCGCCATGAGCGCGGTCTTGCCCTTGAAGCGGCAGCGCGCGAGGATGTAGGCGGAAAGCGTGGCAACGATCACCACATACAGCGTCGTGACCGTAGATACGATGAAGCTGTTCTTGATCGAGGTGAGAATGCCCTTATCGAGCACTTGGCTATAGTTAACAAGCGTCGGATTGTTGGCGATGATCTGGAAGGCTGTTTTGCCGAAGATCTCCTCCGTAGGCTTGAAGGAGGTGATCAGTATCCAAAAGAAGGGGAATACCATCACGGCTAAAAACAGCACAATGATAATCGTGGAAACGGTTTTGTTGAAAGGCTTCGTCTGCATATTCACATCCCCCTTAATCGTCGGCGATCAGCTCCGCGCCAAGCACCTTCACAAATACGAACGCGATAAGGCCTACGCATATGGCCATCGCCAGCACCACCACCGATCCGTAGCCGTAGTTGTTTTGGCCGATCATCAGCTTATACGCGTAAATGGACAGCGTTTCCGTCCCCTGTGCGCCGCCTGTGAGCACGGCGATCAGGTCGTATACGCGGAAGGCGTCCAGCGAACGGAACAACAGCGCCACAAGCATGGACGGCTTTAAAAGCGGGAGCGTAACGCTAAAGAAGGTACGCACCTTACCCGCGCCGTCCATGGCTGCGCTCTCGTACAAGCCATGATCGATGATCTGCAAGCCTGCGAGCAGCAGCAGCGCCATATAGGGCGTCGTTTTCCAAACATCCGCCAAGACGGCGGCGGTCATCGCGCCGCCGGGAGAAAGCAGCATGAGCTCAGGGGATGCGATCAGGCCGATATCGGCAAATAGCTTTGCCACAACGCCGCTGCTGCCGTCATACATATAGCTCCACATCAGCGCCGACACAGCCGTTGGTATCGCCCACGGGATCAGCGCCGTAGTGCGCACGCCGCCGATGCCCTTGATCGCCTTGTTCATGATGAGCGCCAGACACATGCCCAGCACCAGTTCGCAGAAAACCGATATGATCGTAAAAAGAAGCGTCGTTTTCAAGGAAGTCCCGAAACGCGTATCGGTAAGCAGCTTGCTGTAGGCGCTAAGCCCGGTAAAGTTGCTCTCGATCACGCAGGACTGCATTTCGTTGAACAGGATATCCTGTTTTTCCCAGCCATTATAGAAGGCAACGTCCGGGTTGTTATCGTAAACCGCTTTGATGCGGGATTTTGCGTTTTCAAGCGTGGCTTTTAGCTCTTCTCCCTGCGCTGCGGATATCTTTGTGACCTCCGCGTTTTGCGCGTAAGCAGCCGCGAGCGCGTCCACCTCCGTCATCACGGTGCGGAGCGTCTGCGCGTCCGTTTCGGACACCTGCGTAACATCATCCTCAAGATACCATGTGATATAGCCGCAGTCCTCTACAAAAAGCGGCGCGTTGAAATTCGTGCTGGTGTAAAGCCCCGCCGCGCGCTGGTCGTTGGTGCGATAATCAAAAAGCGAATACACCACCGAGGTCAATATAGGATAAATGGCGAATACACCCAGCAATAAAAACAGCGGCAGCAGAAAAGCGGCCTGCTTCGGCGTGATGTTCTTACGCATAATGCCCCTTCCTTTCATCATGGAACGGGCGGGGCGCCCGCATTCGCTAAGCGCCGCCGCCCGTTGCGATCCTGTTTAGTTTTGAAGCGCCGCTTCGATTTCGCTCACGGCTGCGGCAAGCTCGCTGCCGCCGGAAAGATAGGCGTGACCCGCGTTCATAATGGCGTCCGCCGCTTTGGAATACTGCGCGGAGACCGGACGGGAGATGGTCGTAGCCAGCGCGTTTTGGAAGCCGGGCATAGAGAGCATGGCGTTGGAGGCGATCACATCGGCGTCCTTCAAGGTCTCGTTAAAGCCGGGAAGATAACCGCCCTGCACGGACATGATCTTCTGTCCCTCGGCGGTGGCGACAAACTTCATGAAGTCCCACGCGCCTTCCTTGTTCACGGAATTCTTGTTGATGCCAAGCAGCCATCCGCCGACCGTAGAGCCGCCGGGCAGGGGCGCTACGTCCACCTGATCCTGCTTGATCGTCCCCTCGCTTGCGATCACGCCCCACTGGTAAGGCCAGTTGCGGGCAAATACGCTCGCGCCTTTTACGAAGCTGTTGGCAGTCTCGCCTTCGGCGTAATTGAGGATATCGGCCGGCGCTGCGCCGGAGTCCACCATAGCCTTCATGGCTGTGAGGCCGCCCTCAACATCCGTCCAGCCGTTGGTGTATTCGGTCAAATTGCATACAAGGCATTCGCCAAGCTTGCCTTGGAACACGATACCGTCCGTGGTGTCGCCCTGTCCCTTGTAGGTCTCCGCCATCGCGGTAAGATCGGCGTAGGTATAATCACCGGACACGAGCTTCGCCGCGTCCTCGGCGGAAACAACGTCCTTGCGGAAGTAAAGCAGCCCAAGATCGGGGAAGAAGGGCAGCGTATACTGCTTGGCGTTGTAGTTGCCCGCCGTCATGGAGCCGGCATTGAATTGAGATACCTTAAGACCGTCCGCCTTCATGAGCTGATCGATGGGCTCGATGTAGCCTGCGGCTGCGAACTCGCCAGCCCAAACCACGTCCATGGACAGCACATCGTAATCCGAGGAACCGGACTGCATGCTGGTCAGTATCTGCTCGCGCATCGCGCCCGAATCGTTGGTCATATCGACCCATTCCACCGTGTACGCTTCCTGCGAAGCGTTATACGCGTCAACAACGGCCTGCGTTGCGGGCGTGCTGTCGCCCTGCGCCGCAAACTTGATCACAACGCGTTCGGTACTCGCTGCAGGCTCAGCAGCGGGAGCTGGCTCGGCAGCTGCGGCGGGCTCGGCGGCGGGCGCGGGTTCCGCAGCCGCCACGGGAGCGGGCGCTGCACAGCCTGCCATCAAAGAGAGAAGCATCATTGCCGACAAAAGAATACCCAGAAACCTTTTCATTTTTTCCTCCTGTTTTCCTCTTCATGGTTTGAAATGTGGATGTGTTCCTGTTGATTTGCTTGACAGAACACGATAATCACTATTCATATTATATGGATTGTTCAACACAAATATATATCAATTTTCACACATATATGTTATAATATTCACATATCAGTGAAAGGTTTTTCTTATGAACACGGAACGTATCATCCATTTGATGCGCGTATATCATTACGCCACCGGTCTGCCCATTCGCCTAACCCAAGGCGGCATGACGCTTTACGCGCTTCCCGAAACCATCGAAAGCGCCGCGGACATCGCGGGCGACGCCGCTTTGGCTCCCCTTCCCTCCAAGGCAGAGCGTGGCGTGCAATATCTCACCACGCCTGCGCGCGAGCTGTTTCTTTTTCTTTATCTGGGCGAAGCGTCATGCCTTTTGGGCGTCGGGCCGCTCCTGCAAACAAGAATGGACGACGTACAGCTCGCGCAGCTGATCCGCAGGAATATCCTTCCCTTTGGCCGCAAAAAGCTGCTTGGAGAATACTATGCCGCCCGTCCCGTATTGAGCGAACAGCAATCCTTTTATTCGGGGCGCTTGCTTGAGATGCTTTTTCTTCCGCCCGCATCCGAGCCGGCATCGATTGAAACGCCGCCGCTTTCCGTTGCGCCCGTGGAGGACGCCTACTACGCACAGACCTACGATTACCGTTCGCAACAGTTTCTGCACGCGCCCTACGCCATTGAGCAGGAGATCTGCCGCGCTATATCCAACGGCGATACCGCCGCGTCCAAGCACATACTCACAGAGATCAACCGCATGCCGCGCGCCAAGCTTGCCAACACCGGCCTTCGATCGCTGAAAAATTCCCTTATATGCAGCTGTACCTTTATGGCGCGCGCCGCCATCGCAGGCGGCGTAAGCCCGGATGAAGCCTTCACGCTCAGCGACGCTTATATCCAATGTATCGAACAATGCGCTACGACAAGCGATCTTTCCAGCTTTGAAGCGGAAATGATCGAAGGCTATACCGCGCGTGTACTCGCCGTACGCAGCACGCTCTATTCCAGCGCAGTCATCGAAGTGATGCGCCATATCGACAACCACTTGAGCGAACCCATCAGCATTGAGGAAATCGCGGCGGTCGTTTACCATAACCCGAATTATCTATCCGGCTTGTTTAAAAAAGAAACGGGCGAAACGCTGCACGCCTAGATCCTGCGC
>JAQVRG010000161.1 GCA_028701165.1 Eubacteriales bacterium
CCGGCGTGGGCAAGTCCACGCTGATCAACCGGCTGCTGGGGGAGGAGAAACTTATCACAAACGGCTTGCGCGACGACGATAAGGGCAGGCATACGACGACGCACCGGGAGCTTTTGCTGCTGCCGGGCGGCGGCATGGTGATCGATACGCCGGGCATGCGGGAGCTTGGTATGTGGGACGCCGAGGAGGGTATCGACAAAACCTTTTCCGATGTGGAAGCGCTGCTCGCCCGCTGCCGCTTTCATGATTGCAGCCACACCAACGAACCGGGCTGTGCAGTGCGCGCGGCGCTGGAGGGCGGCGAGCTGACGGCGGAGCGCTGGCTTTCCTATCAGAAGCTCAGGCAGGAAGCCGCCTATGCGGCGGACGCGGCGGAATACCTTGCCAAGAAGGAGCAGAAGTTTAAAAACATAGCCAAAATCAACAAGAACAATACGAAGCGATGAGGTGAAAACTATGGAGTATGTAAAAAGCAAAAAGTATGATATTCCCATCATAAAAGAAAAAATCATGGGGCCGAACCCGATCAAGCTGGAGGAGGAGCTGCTGCGCGACAATCGGATTCCCGCAGGCGCGGTGGTGATGGATCTTGGCAGCGGGCAGGGCGTAACCTCCGTGTTTTTAGCGAGGGAATACGGCTTTCGCGTCTACGCGGCGGATCTATGGAGCGATCCTAGCGATAACCAGCGCTTTTTCGACGAGATGGGGGCGCCGCGGGAACAGCTGATCCCCGTCAAGGCGGACGCGACGAATCTGCCTTTTGAAAAGGCGTTTTTCGACGCCGTCGTAAGCGTCGATTCCTACAATTACTTTGGGCGCGATCCCAAATATCTGGACGATTGCCTGCTGCCCGTGCTGAAACCGGGCGGCTATCTCTATCTCGTTTTTCCGGGCATGAAGCGGGACTGTCACGACGATCTGCCGCCGGAGCTTTTGCTGTCATGGACACCGGAGCAGCTTGCGTATATGCACGACATGGCGTATTGGCGGCGGATGTTTTCACAAAGCACTGCGAAGCTCCTTTCCCTGCGCGAGACGGAGGGGAACGAGGAGCTTTGGCGGGACTGGCTCGAATGCGATAACGAATACGCCGTCAACGACCGAAAATCCATGGAGGCGGGCGGCGGCAAGTACCTTAACTTCATCATCGCGGTTTTGCAAAAATAAGCCGCCGCTTATCGGCAAAGGCCGTCCGGCCTTTGCCGATAAGTTTATAAGTTGCAACTGTTCGCTTCGCTTACGGTCGTTGCAGCTTGCAGAGAAGCCCTTGCACGGCAAGGGCTTTCGCTCGCGGCGTACACGCCGCCGCTCACGAATCAACCTCCGGGACTGCGGCCCCGAACCCCTTAGAGACTTTATCGATTGCATATCCTGCCGAAATTTAGTATATTGGAACGGGAATCCTTTCTGAAAATAGAAGAACGGAGGAGGTTCGTATGCGTGAGGGTATGCCGATGATCGGCACGGTGGTGGTGATTGCAATACTTGCGCTGTTTGCGGCGGCCGTGGTGATGCTCGCCTATTTAGCGGCGCGCTACAGGCGCATGCAGCGGCTGGTCGCGGAGGATCATGCTGGCTGTGCGTTTTTAGAAGGCGTCAAGCGCGACTTTGCGGCGGTCTACCGGCAAAACGGCTCCCGCACCAACACGCCCGCCGTGATCAACAACGCCATGGCGGCGCACCTTCGCGGGCTGCTGTTTTGCGAACGCCTTGTCAACAACGCGGTATCCTTATTCGTAACACTTGGTCTTTTTGGCACCTTCTTGGGTCTGACGCTTTCCGTCCAATCCCTTACGGAGCTGATCGGCGCCAACGCGCAGGGCGAATGGCTAAGCGTATTGGACAACGTGGGCGGCGGGCTGCTTTCGGCGCTCTCGGGCATGGGCGTAGCCTTCTATACGTCGCTTGTGGGCGTTGCCTGCTCCATACTCTTCACCTTTCTGCGCACCGTGATGAGCCCGCAGGCGCAGCGGGAGCGGCTGGAGGTCATGACGGAGCTTTGGCTGGATCATTATGTTGCGCCGGAGCTGGAAACGGACGCGCTTTACGATGATGTGAGCATGGTGCGGCGGCTCAAGGTCGAGCTGCGCGCCCACGCGGACGCGGTGGAAAACGCGCTCAACCGCGCGGTGGAAGCCTTGAACGGCACGCTTTCCCAAACGGAAGGGCAGCTAAGCGGCTTTGCCGATACGGTTTCCAAGTTCAACCAAGGCACGCGCGACTTTGGCGAGATCAGCTATGACCTGCGCGGCAGCATAGAGCGCATGGACGTGAGCTTCCGCGACCTGAACACGGCGCTGCGCGGCGCGCGCGGCACGGAGGGGCGTCAATGAAACGGCTGGATACGGGGTTCCGCTCGGGCGCAATGACGCGTAACGCCGAAGGCGAGCAGGGGTTTTGGCCTTCCTTTGCGGATATGATGTCCGCGATCGCCCTGATTCTGTTTTTTATTATGCTGCTTGCCTATATCCAAAACATCATGACGGGCAATCAGCTCAAAAATGCGCAGACGGAAATGCTGACGATGCAGTCCAACCTCAACGCTACGCTCCAACAGGTGGAGGACGCGAAGGGCGAGCTTGCGCTGCTTCAGGGGGACTTGGAGACGGCGCGCGCCAGCATTGCCGCGGATCGGGAGGCGTTGGCGCAATACGAACAAACGATCGCTGCCAATACGCAGACCATCAACGAGCAGATGGCGTATATCACGGCCACCAACACCGAACTTACGCAGATACGCAGCCAAATGCAGACCATCGCGCTGCTGCGCCTTTCCACGCTTGAGAAGATCAAGGCGAGCATCGAGTCCGTGCTGGGCGGCGGCGCGAGCGTGCGCATAGGGGATAACGGCAACATCATCTTAAATGAAGGACTTTTCTTCGATTATAATTCCGATCAGATCAAGGCGGGGAGCGAAACGGTGCTCGATAAGCTTTCCGAGGCTTTCCGTCAGTTTCTTTCCCAACCCGGCAACGCGGATTATGTTGACAGCATCGTGATCTCCGGCCACACGGACAACACGGGCGACGCGGAGTATAACCGCGACCTTTCCACGCGCCGCGCCAACGCCGTGCTGAATTACCTCCTGCTGCATGAAAACGGCGCGCTTCAGCCTTACGCGAAGTATTTTTGTTCGGCGGGCTACGGCGTGACCCGCCCCATCGCCGCCAATACGACGGAGGCGGGGCGCGGCGCGAACCGCCGCATTGAGATATCCATCATATTGCGCGACGAGACGGTGCTGCAAATCGTGGATTCGTATCTGCAAAACACGCAGCCGTGAGGAAAAAGCTTGCCGGCAAGGACGATCCTTGCCGGTTTTTGCGCGGCCGGCGTTCCAAACAAGAACATGAAAAAATCGCAAGAATCGTCGAGAACGGAAAAGCGTTCTTTCGTATAATGAATCCTGTCGGGAGGAGAAGGAAATGCAGGAACAGACCGAGGCCGTACAGCGTATGCAGGATTATATCGAGACGCATCTTAACGAAACCATATCGCTTACCGATTTGGCGCGCGCGTCCCTGTTTTCCCCGTGGTACGCGGCGCGGCTGTTCAAGGAGCTCACGGGGCTTGCGCCCGCGGATTACATCCGGCGGCTGCGCTTATCAAAATCGGCGCTGTGTTTGCGCGACGATGCCTGCAGGATCGTCGATGTGGCGTTCGATATGGGATTTGGCAGCGTGGACGGATACCAGCGCGCTTTCTTTCGAGAGTTCGGCTGCAACCCGCGGGAGTATGCAAAGCGCCCCGTGCCCCTGTATTTGTTTACCCCCTTCGGCGTAAAGTACAAAGCAAAATTTCACAGGACGAAAAGGGAGGAAAGAACGATGGAAAACGTAAGGAACGTATTTATTCAGGTGATCGAAAAACCCGCGCGCAAGGTTCTGATCAAACGCGGTGAAAAGGCGGAGGAATACTGGACATACTGCGAGGAGGTCGGCTGCGACGTATGGGGGCTTTTGACGAGTATGAAATCCATCAGCGGCGAGCCGGTCTGTCTGTGGCTGCCCGAACAATACCGCAAACCCGGCACGTCAAAGTATGTGCAGGGCGTGGAAGTCGCGGCGGATTATGACGGCGACGTGCCGGCGGGCTTTGATGTGATCGAGCTTCCCGCCGCCAAGTATCTCATGTTTCAGGGCGAACCCTTCGAGGAGGAGGATTACTGTCAGGCCATCGAAGCCGTGCAAAGCGCGATGAACGCCTACGATCCTTCCGTGATCGGTTACGCATACGACGCGGAGAACCCGCGCGTCCAGCTTGAACCCATCGGAAAGCGCGGGTACATTGAAATGCTGGCTGTGAAATAACGGCACGGCGTAAAAAAAACAGCGCGGTGGTCAAATGACCGCCGCGCTTCCGCATGTATGAAGAAATCATCTGCGATAGATGCGATAGCCGGAACGCCTGCGGCGGCTGACGCGCCTGCGCGAATTGCGCATGGAGAGCAGCTTGATCACGATCACGATGAGCAGGACGCCGCAGCAGAGCAGCGCCCAAAACAGCCACGCGTGGCTGCCGCTGTTTTCGGTT